>CAZXSQ010000316.1:0-8412 GCA_964643335.1 uncultured bacterium | reverse complement strand
CGGTGGAAATGTGAAAAAATTTAAGGATTTTAGAAAATTGCTCGAATTAAAAGAAATCGATGCAGTTATCATCGCTCCGCCCGATCATTGGCACTGCATTCCTACTATTCAGGCTTGTGAGGCAAGCAAAGATGTTTATGTGGAAAAACCGCTGGGGCAGAATATTCGCGAAGGCCGGTTGGCTGTCGAAGCGGCGAGAAAATATGATCGCGTCGTGCAGATTGGGCTTCAACATCGAAGCGGGCCGCATTTCATCGAAGCAGCGGATATAGTACGTTCCGGAACACTGGGGAAGATCACTTCCGTTCTGACTTTTAACCAATGGGATATGCACGGTATGGGTCATAAAGGCCCAGAGGGACTTGGAACCCATCCTGATACGGAACCGCCGGACTACGTGGATTATGATTTCTGGCTTGGCCCTGCGCCCAAGCGGCCATTTAATCTCAACCGTTTCCATTTCACCTTCTATTTTAACTGGGATTATTCTGGCGGTATGATGAGCGCATGGGGCGTCCACCTTTTCGATACCGTTCAATGGGTGATGGGAACTGAGATTAACCGGGTTGGTGTTTCCGGCGGCCAGTATTATTACACGCATAATGTTGATACGCCGGATACGGCTGAGTCGTATTTTGACTGCCCCGGTTACACCATGAGTTATTCAATGCGTCATGCCAACGGTTTTCCTTTGCACGGCAGCATGGATCACGGGATTTATTTCTTCGGAACGAAATCGACTCTGTTTGTGAACCGGCGGAAGTATGAGTTGTATTCAGAGGACGATCGAAGCAATCCAAAGGTAGTCAACTCACAAGGGATGGACGATCAACACAAACAAAAATTCCTGGACAGCGTCAAAACTCGAAAACGCACCGATTCCGATATCGAAAATGGTCACCTTTCAAGCATCCCTGGCCATCTAGCCAATATCGCTTATCGGGTGGGTAGAGATATTCGCTGGGATTCAAAGCAGGAAACGATTATTGATGATCCGGAAGCATCCAAGCTGTTATTCAGAGAGCCTCGCCCACCATGGAAACTATGATTTGAATTAAATTTGTTCCGCGTTTCGTTCTTTCAGAATGTTTATGGCTTTGCGAACATCTTGTGATTGGCCTTTTGGGCAAACCAGAACACCATCTTTGGATGTAACGACGATCAAATTTTCCACTCCGACCACGCAGCATGCCATCTGATCTGCCCCGGGTTCATTATAAACCGTTACGTTATTGCAATCAACAATGACTGGATTTCCACACAGTATGTTGTTTTTCTCATCGTGTTGGCGGTACCGTGAAAGTGAGTCCCATGATCCAACATCATCCCATCGGAAATCACCAAGGGCCACATAGACATTATCGCTTTTTTCCATCAATCCATAATCGATGGATATGTTTGGCAGAGTATCAAATACGGTTCTTATACCCACATCATCGTTCTGTTTGATATATTTTACTAATTTATAAATTGCATCGGCGACTTCCGGCATTGTATTTTTGAGGCTTTTTAGAAAAACGGAAAGCCGCCAGAAAAACATTCCACTATTCCAGTAATAAAAACGCGAGGCCTGATATTTTTCTGCCTCATGCCGGTCAGGTTTTTCCAGAAAACTGGCTACCGGGTATATTGGAATTCCATTAAATTCAGCTACGGTCTGATTCAACTGTGATATCTGGATATAGCCAAACCCGATTTCGGGACGGGCAGGGTGAACGCCGATTGTGACCAAGCTTTCTTCCTGCTCCGCAAATTTAAGAGCGGCGGATACGGTTTCACGAAAACGGTCTTCCTGGCGGATCAAGTGGTCTGCCGTAGTGACTGCCATTAAAAAATCCTCATTTTCAAACCGGGCAAGCACGTGAGCGGCGGCAAAAGCAAGACAGCCGGTTGTATTGCGTTTAAAGGGTTCAGCAATAATGTTGTGGCTGGGGTGATCGGGGAGTGCTTCCTTCATTGCTTTTTGAAGGCGCTGATTTGTAGCAATGAAAATACGCTCCCGAGGGAGCAGAGGAAGCATACGATCAACAGCCTCTTCAATCATACGTTTCGAATCGTTGGTCAGGTAGAGCAACTGTTTGGGTCTGTTTTGCCGGCTGATTGGCCAGAAACGCTCACCTGATCCTCCAGCCATGATGACGTTGATAATTGGGTGTTCCATTCATTCTCTCCTCAAATGAAAAAGGACAGCGCGGCTGTCGGGTGAATCAAACTTAAACCGCCCTTGAGCGTTGCGGGTGATTTTTTTTGCCGTTTTCTTGATGATATTGTATTGGGTGATTTTCCATGAACCCTCGGGCAGTTTAGCAATAATACCATTATGGGCCTTGTTTGTTCCCAGTATATACTCATGTTCAGGCCATGCCATCCCACGAAAGTCTTTATCGAGATTATCGAAGATACTCAAGTCTGGTTTCATTTTCCAGAAGGTTATGTTTTCATCAATTGTTTCACGCAGAAACTGGAGATTATCCGCAGATGAATGTTCCTCCGGATTGAATTTTCCCCGGAAATACTGGCCGAGTTTGCTGCCGGGTTTTTCCCCGGTTGTTCCGTATCCACCGCCAAGGAATGCGCCCAGGTGGGCTTCGATGGTGTCCTTTTCCGAATGTTTATCACCTTTGCCTTCATAACTGAGTTCATCGTTGATCGTGGGGTTCATTAACGGGTTGTCGCCATCACTGTTTCTCCATGTTTCCTGAATAACATCAGCGGCATCAGGCAGATTGCGAATTTTCTTCTGAATAATCTGATGATCGTTCCAGGATGGGTATTTTTGGAACTCATCAGACCATAAGGTTCTGGGAGTTGAATGAACACTGAGAGGAGTAGGATAAGGAAGAAAATTGTTCAAACCCATTCCCAGATGCGCCAGTTCTTCTTCTGTATAGGTGGGTTTCCGGATCTCATATTCATTACACAAGCAAATCCACACATTTGGGTAACTGCCATATCGTGCCGCGATGTATTTTAAGAAAGGACTAGGATCACCATTATTGTGTTTTGCCCGGAGCGTTGAGCGTGATTGCTCGGTATCCGGTCCGGCAAGAATGAGGTCGGTAATTAAATCTTTTTCGTAAGCGGTTTGAACAGCCAGATCAACCCGTTCATGGAACCATTTGGGATTAGGGCGAAAGGAGTAGTCACCCCAATCGGTGTTTTGACCTTCGTCATCAAGAAACGGTTTTACATTAGGATCGGGATAATAGTCGCCGGAAAGCCCCATACGAAGTTTTTTGAAATACTTTGCATTGCCGAGAATATCTTCTTTGATATTGTTGTTTGAGGGTTTTCCACCTTTTTCATAACCGGAGAGAAAACTGTAATGTGTGTTGCCGATGATGTATTGATGAGAACCATCTGAACGCTGATACCAGCGATTCCCCGGACTGTCCTCGTCAACTACCCAAAATCCAGGAAGGCCGGAGGGTTCCGCTAATACCGTATCGCCCATATGCTGTTGATGCAATAATGTTTCGTTATTGGAGTAAACAAATCTGAGAATCCATTTCCCTGGTTTAGTTGGACAGAAGCGCGCCTTGAAAACATTGCCTTCAATACCGCCTTTTCCATCTCCATCATAAAAACCGTGCACTTTGTGTTTCGGAGCACCGCTTTCATGTTCGAATTCAACAAAAAAGCGAATATCACGTGAGGGGGCATCCTTAGCCTTTTGCTCAGGCCCTTCAAACTCAATTTCTATGACCGAGTATACTTTGCCTTTGCCGATCACGTCCGCCTGGACATTCGAAACAGACAGCGTTAAAACAAGTAAGGCAATCGAAAATAAAGATTTCATAAGTAATCACCTCATCTACGAATTTGTTTTGGATCTGATCTTAGCTAACCAGATAAAATTTCCATATGGTAATTCAATAATCCTAAATTTCATGAGCTCCCAGCCTGCAAATTCTTTTTTAATATCGATCCATTTATAAACCACATATTGATTTTCTTTTTTTGGCAGCTGATCAATGCTTTTTATATATTGCACAGGATTATTGACATAAAAAAACAAGTTGAACTCAGACCAGGTTAAGGTATATAAAGTTTGATCCGGTGGCAAAAAAGACACTATTTGCTCTGCGGAAGATTCTAACTGTTTTCTGTTTTTATATTTCATTATTTCGCCGCTGATCCCGATCTCTGCAGCCAAAATTAATATAGTAGCCTGAAAGATAACAGAAGTATGATGAAATCGCTCTTTCCACTGGATAATCAGCAGTATGGTAAATGGAATTACGGCTAAACCGGAAATAAAAAAAATTACTTCACGATATTCTTGTGAAAAAGCAAGATATAAACCTCCAAATCCGAATATGAAACCAACAAGACCGATTAGAAATGTATTGATTGTGGTGATAACGTCTAAAGCTGTTTTGCCGGAATGATCCATCGCCTTACTCCACACCATTCCCGCCAAACAGGCAAGCGCCGGAGTCAATGGATACAAATATCGGGCACGGGCGTCTGGGTAAATCAGGAAGAACAACAAACCGGTTACGACCATTCCCCAAAGATACCTTTGAAGTTCCACTGGATCTCTGTGACCACGCCATTGCCGGCGCCAGAAATAAGCAAGAGCAAGCAATGAACAGGGCATCAATCCAAAAAAACTAGACCAGATGAAATTTCCTTGTTCTTCAAAGAATAATCGCCAACGGCTACTGCCACGCTGAGCCACTTCCCTGGTTAGAGTTTCCCAAATCGGTTCCCAATCCAGTTTGTCTACCAAAGGGAGCAGCCAACATGCTAAGATTGCCAAGGTGGTACCCAAAAACATAAGGTGGTGTTTTGAGATCAACCAGTTCAATTTATTCGAATAATAACAGTAAGAAATCACGGCACCGTAAAAAAACAATAATGCTGCTGGTCCTTTTAGCATAAATGCGAATCCGAGAGCTCCACCGGCTGCGATCCACCATGCTGTATTTTTTGAGTTTTGGAAGCCACACCAACTTAACCAAAGTGCTAACCATACAAACAAGGCGAAAGAGGCTTCGATTTCACCCAAACGGCCTTTTTCAACCGTCAGGATCGTGATGAAAAATAAGAAAGCGGAGATCATCCTTGTTCGAAGAGATAATTCATTGCGGGCAAAGAAAAAAATCAGGATTGTGGTGATTCCAGTCGACAAAGCGGATACAAATCGAAGACTAAATTCATTGATTTCGTTGAATAGGAAGCCCGATAACAAAATCAGCCATGAAAAGCCGGGCGGTTTATTCAAATAATCCACTCCCAAAACAGTGGGAAGAATATAATCATTGTTGACTTGAATCTCTTGCGCGGATAAGGCACGCCGGCCTTCTTCATGAACAAACTGCATTCGCCCCAAATCAGGGATATACAACGATGCCCACACCACCAGTAGAATTGCGCTGCAAAGAACTTCTTTTTTGAAAAATGATAAATGAACTAAAGATATTGGCAGCATATTTTCAACATGTTCGATAATGATTGATTTACTGATTGTAAACCCAACCACCTCTATGGCAAATACAATGAATTGATTATTGTTGAAAGTTTCAATGATTATTGATTCAATGCTGAAAATGGTCTTACCGTCCACTCAATCCGAATGCTGGTTATAATGCATTACATGATGGAAAACGAACATCAACATTCTCATCATGAGATTCAGGGGAATGAACGTCGTGTGTTTTGGACGCTGATTCTTACCGGATCGTTCATGATCGTCGAAGCAATCGGCGGGATTATTTCCGGCTCGCTTGCCCTGCTGGCCGATGCAGGACATATGTTAACGGATACAGCCTCCCTCGCCCTTGCATGGTTTGCTTTTCGTCTCAGCCATAAACCTGCCGATGTTCATCGTTCTTTTGGTTATCACCGTTTTCAAGTGCTGGCCGCATTTATCAATGGTATGACGTTGTTGGCTATTGTGGGTTGGATACTGTTTGAAGCCGTTCAGCGTTTATTGAATCCAATTCAAATTAAAGGCGAGATGATGTTGAGTATCGCCATTATCGGTTTGTTCGTCAATATTCTTGCTTTGATCATCCTGCGTGGTGGTGAGCAGGAGAATCTGAATATCCGAGGGGCTATACTTCATGTGCTGGGTGATTTGCTGGGGTCCGCTGCTGCCATCTCTGCCGCCGGTGTCATCTTGATAACCGGCTGGATGCCGATCGATCCGATCTTGTCTTTTTTGGTCGCTGCTCTGATACTTCGAAGCGCATGGCTCCTTGTCCGGCAGTCCAGTCACATTTTGCTGGAAGGCACACCGGAAGGATTGGATGTTTATCAGTTGCGGGATACCTTAATTCAATCCTTTCCGCATATAGACGACGTACATCACATCCATGTGTGGTCACTCACTCAAGAAAAGCCCTTACTGACTATGCATGTCCGAGTTAATGAGGACATAAGCAATGGAGAAATCTTAAGTGATATCAAGAATTATTTGGATCGAGAATACGGTATCGAACATACGACGATTCAGATTGAGGGTAGTACCTGCATCGATAAAAAGCATTAAACAAGCTGATTGCTTAATTCTTCACCAAACCACTTTCATTTAATACATATACACGTGTACATTTTGAGTACGTTCCGCGAATTGGACAGGAATAAGACACTTCGGCATAAACAGCTTGATACCCATCGTTTGGACGCCGGATGTCGATTTGAAAATGAGGGGCGTTATCCATATTTTGATAACGGTAATACCAGCGCTCGTCACGGAAATCCCGGTCGTCAGAACGTGAAATCCAAAGTTTGACATTCTTTACGCTCTCATCCGCATCGACAATCAAATGAGTGTTGCCATTACGTTCTTGGAATGTCCATTCAAGTTTCGGATGCGAAACGCCAGCAGTAAATGTACTAAAAAATCCGGCCAGATTCTGAGCGGCCTCTAACCCGGTTCCCAGGCCATGGCCGACATTGGCGATATAGCGAATATATTTTTCACCTTTTAATTCGTTAAAGTAGTGTTTGATCGCATCCACAGGCCAATAGGCGTCGTTTGTGCCGATGAAAATATACTTTGGGATGGTGATTTGATCTATATACGCGTAAGGATCAACCATTTCTCTCAGTTTTTTTCCTTCAGGTTCACTTAATTTTTCTTGAATACCGAGTTTGGAATAATCTTCAATTTCTTGGCTATATTCACCCCATACTTCCAGTTGGTAATCCATTTGTGATTTCATGTTTAAGGTATCAATAACCATCGGTGCGATCCCAGCTACCCGAGCGTCACTCGCGCCGGTAAGCCAGGTCGTCCAACCGCGTTTGGAAGCACCGGATACGATAAAATGATCGATTGTCTCTCCCAACTCCTTTTGGCTGAAATCCTGAATGGTATCCATTGCTCTTACGGCGCTTTTGACCATGGGGACCAATAAGGGCCAGGTTGTATCTTGGGTTTCAAAATATTTCATGAAAGTGAAAGAAATCAACTCATCTTCTTTTTTGCCATCATAAAGCGGTTGATTAGGAACTTGCCGTAAAATAGTCACTAGCGAACCGGTTTGCTGAGCAATGCGTCCGATTAGCTCCAATTCTTTGTCTCTTTCGGTTTTCCACCTGGGTTCACCATTTTCATTACTGCCACCGGTGAGAAACAATAAAGCATATCCTGTGTTTTTCGATTTTTTAGGAACCAATATACGCAGCTGGTGAGTCCATACAATATCCTGCCATGTTTGCGAACGAACCCAAAGTTCGTATACAGAAACACCTTTTACGTCATGCTGTTTGTGGATGGACCACACATAAGAAGGATCCGGTTTTTCAAGGTATTGCATAAGAGGAGAATTCATTGAATCAGCAACCCCAGCCAAGGGTATAAAACATAATAAGAAAATAACGTGCGATAACAACTTGAACCAATCATGAGATAATACTTCATTCATGCGCATAAATTTACCCTTCAAAAAAGTTTATGTGCTAGAATTATAGCCTTTTATTTACGGATGGAAAACATAACAAAAAAAAATCGTTGTAATAAAAAATATATCACTTTCGAATTTTTTCAAACACGTTTCTTAATTCAGCTGCTTTTTCTTCGGGTGAAGAGGGGTTGGTGAATGCCCAGGCGCCGGTTTCGCTACCGGCATTGTATTTGATCCGGTCGGCGGCGCGATGCAAGGGATAAAACTCGACGTGAAAACGGTAATATTCATACGAGTTTCCATCGATCGGGGCCGCATAAATTCTCGGGCTTCTTCATCCGAGAAATCAGTGAGAATTAGCAGTGGATTTTTTGAGAGTAGGTGAGTTTCGTAAGGGTAATCTCCGGCGAATGGTGTACTCAAGATAAAAAACTCTGAATGATGGATAATACGTGCTTCTTTTTCAATTTCCAACTGAATGATATCGTCATACAAATTATTACCAGTTTGTTGGTAATGTGTTTTTGAAATTAGCAGTTCTTGATTGATCCGA
>CAZXSQ010000315.1:0-8451 GCA_964643335.1 uncultured bacterium | reverse complement strand
GCCCAATAATATGTTAAGAAAATTATGCGCAATTACTTAAGGCGTTATGTATAAAACGAGCGCTTCTCAACATTCGGCTGGATTTGGATCAATTTGAGCAAAAACATGGAATGAAAACCAAGGATTTTTTCAGCTTTTTCAAAAGGGTTCTCTGGATGATACCGAAGAATTTATGACTTGAGCTGGAATTTATGAAATGTATCAAGAGAATCAACCGAAACTCGAGGAGCTACAATGATTAAAGTGGTTCAGATAAAGTTTCTATTGGAGTAATAGGTGAAACCAAAGATTTACATAGAAACATCAATTATAAGTTATCTTACAGCACGTATGAGTAATGATTTACGTGTTGCTGCAAATCAAAGCATCACAATTGAATGGTGGGAAACTATCCGGCCAAATTTCGAGCTTTTCATTTCAGAATTTGTCGTCGCTGAAGCAAGCGCGGGCAATTCCTCAGCTGCAAGAAAACGTCTTGAAATCATTGCTAATTTGCCAACTCTTATTGTGACTGATTCCGTACGAACACTTGCCAAAGCATTGATTACAAATGGACCGATTCCATCTAAAGCTGAAATTGATGCATATCATATCGCAGTTGCTGCAGTGAATGGTATTGAATATTTACTAACATGGAATTGCACTCATATCGCAAATGCGATAATGAGGCCAAAAATAGAATCCGTTTGCCGTCAGCAAGGTTTTGAACCACCTATAATATGTACACCCCAAGAAATATTGGAGGGATAAGTTTATGTGGAAAGATCCCATAGTGGAAGAAACAAGAAAATTACGTGAGGATTATGCCAGCCAATTTAATCATGACATGGATGCCATTTATGAGGATATTCAAAAGCGACAAGCTCAATCGGATAAAAAACCTGTATCACTTCCACCACGTAAGCCATGTAAAGAGACGAATGTCACTTAAAAGGTTATGAACTTAATATACAGGCTTCTTTGCCCCGCTTCCAAGTTTAATATAAACACCAATCAGGTATGAATGAAATATATTCAAATCTGGAGTTTGGATCTAGACGAATGGGGATACCATCCGCTCCGTCTTTGGCACGTACACCTTGGAATTCATCGCCGTTTGCAGCCAATTCCACGGCTTCTTGAATACTAACGGCATGATCTGGAATAAGAATGGTGTTCGCATTAATCGAATTAACAAATGTAATCCACAAAAAAAGAGTGGCAAAAATTTGAAAGGGTAAATACTTTCATCTTGCAATTACCTCATAAGGCTACACTTAGCCGCTTAAACTTCAGTTACGTCCAGTTCAATCTATAACAAGCCATCACACCAAATATATAAGAAATTCAGCGAATCGTGCGATGTGAAGTCATTTACGTTTATGAAGAAGCCGGATCCTGAATAACGTCAATGGATTGTCCAAAAAGATGCTTTGAAAGTAAAAAATAAATAAGAACAAATCATGTATTTTGGGTACGATCGATAAAAGCCATTCGGCCAGTTTGAGAAGACTGTTTGGAATCAATTTCGTCGCTTTCACTGCCTGGTCCAGGTTGTTTGAGCGGCGGAGATTTTTTCACTTCCTTTTGCATCTTTTCGGATACAGTCTGCAAGTGTTCCAAAAATTGTTCTTTCTCGCTGATAGCTTGTTCCAATCGTATGACTTCATTCAGCTGGTCGCGAATAGTTATGCGTAGAAATTGTACATTCGCAACTTGAATAGCCGATTTGGATAATTTTGTAGGTTCTCCCATACTATTATGCTGCAATGCCGCTCGTTGTTGTTCAAGAAATTGAAGCACTTCTTGATCTTCGCTTTCCTCTGCTTCATTCATTATCTTTTCCCAGAAGAATTCCTTGAGATAATCAAGTAAGCGAATCTCCGTATGAATCATCGATTTCCAGCATTGGATGAGATTCAGGCGATGCACCAGTGCCTGCTGCATGAGAGATATGAGATTGGACAGGTCATTGGAATAAGCCGCTTTTAAACTTTGAACCTGATTTCGGAGATCACGCCGTGTAGCTGCACTGGAGGGAGAATTGCTCAATTCCTGCTGCAAAGCATGATAGCGTTTAATACTCGGCTTCGATTCAATGCCTTCAATGTTTCTTTCTAACGCTTTTAATGGACTGCTAAGATTCTCTGCACATTGACGATGTCCTCGAATGGTTCTCATGGATTCATCGATTTTTGATTGAACCGCCATGGCTATTTCATTCAAGCGATCAATGGTAAATTGGATATCACCAATCTCTTTATCCATTTCGCTAAGGATGGCCGATGGATCACCATTCGCAAGCACAGTAATTCGGTTTCTCAGATCGTTTGAGATATCATTCATAAATATTCGCTCGGTCACTGGTCACATGAAGAAATGAATCCAGAATAGTATTTCCTCAACTTATTATAATGGAACGAGACAGAATTTTCAGCCTAACAAAAGTGTCTTTCCTGAAATTGAAAAGTGAAAAAATAATGGATCAATCTGAGATTTCTTTAAAAGCGAGAGAAGCAGTACGGATGGTTCGATTGATTTCCCTTTTGAAATGAGCGCTGGAAATCATCCAGGCCTCGAAAGCCGAAGGAGGGAGATAAATTCTCTGCTTTAACATTGAATTCCAAAACGCAGCAAAACGTTTGGTATCCGACGCAGCGGCTGATTCAAAATCGGTCACCTCTTTATCGGTAAAAAACAAGGTCATCATCGATCCCACCCGATTAATCTGTATTGGTATGTCGGCTGCGTTGGCCTCTTTCAATAACCCGGCTTCCAAATCGGCCGCTTTTTCCTCGAGCTCGTTATAAAAACCATTGGTGCGTACCAACTGCAATGTCGCGATCCCACTGGCGGTCGCAATAGGATTACCGGATAAAGTCCCTGCCTGGTAAACCTCACCATCCGGGGCAATATGCTTCATGATGTCAGCCTTTCCACCATAAGCACCAATCGGCAATCCACCCCCGATAATTTTACCCAGTGTGGTCAGATCAGGTATGACGCCATAGCGTTCTTGGGCGCCGCCATGCGCAATCCTGAATCCGGTCATGACTTCATCAAATATTAACAAGGCGCCATTATTCTTGGTTATCTCTCTTAGGGATTCCAAATATCCTGGTTTGGGAGGCACCACTCCCATGTTTCCAGCAACCGGTTCTACAATAACAGCGGCGATTTCATCGGGGAATTGTTCAAACGCTGATTGAACAGCATTCTCATCATTGTAAGGTACTATAATCGTATCTTGAACAACAGATGCAGGGACACCAGGTGTACTCGGTATCGATAAGGTTGCCACTCCGGAACCGGCCTGTGCTAACAATGCATCGTGATGGCCATGATAACCACCGGCCATTTTAATGATTTTGTCACGTCCGGTTACTCCACGAGCCAAACGTAAAGCGCTAAGAGCCGCCTCTGTTCCCGAATTGACCAGCCGAAGTTTTTCAATCGATGGATAAGCCTCGACAATCATGGAAGCCAAGGTCACTTCGCGCTCAGTCGGTATTCCGAAAGATAAGCCTTCCGATGCAGCGGCTTTCACTGCCTGAACCACCTCCTGGTGGGCATGACCAAGGATCATAGGGCCCCATGAACAAACAAAATCAATATAATTATTGCCATCCACGTCAGTGATAATGCAGCCCTTCCCCTTGGCTATAAAAAAAGGGGTTCCCTTCACTGCATTCCAGGCGCGCACTGGACTGTTGACTCCACCGGGGATAATGGAACACGCCGTTTTATAGAGTGACAATGATTTTGACATAATATAGACCAATCTCGGATACGACTCATCAATAGCGAAAAAAACAGCAGCTTCGACTCTTTTGAGCTGCCGTATTATAAACGGAAGGTTGGTAGCGGCGCAGGGACTTGAACCCCGGACAACACGGATATGAGCCGTGCGCTCTAACCAGCTGAGCTACGCCGCCACATTTATGTACTTTATGTTCTATCTTGAACATTTATTATTATACCACCATCCCCCCAAAATATGGAATACTTTCACCACAAAAAATCGATGGAGAATCGTGATTTTTCTTATTATTTAATGATTTAAACATAAAATTGGTCAAGTTCTTTCAAACATTAAGGAATCCATTTAAGTGCATTGTTTTTCATTTTTGAATACTAATCCATTGACAAAATCTCAATAAACCGTTGACAAACAATTCAGGAATATAAAACTAACAAGAAGAAAGATTGGGTAAAAAATCAGTGCTTTTGCCTAATTTTAAAACATATTTTTCCAGTAAAAACGGATAACCAAATTATTTACCCATGAAATACACCCGTTTCTTTTGTATCGTTATTGCTTTTTTGTTGAGTTCAACTTGTCAAAAAGCAACAAATACCGGAAAAACAAAACAAGAACTCGGTAAAGGGGGTTCAGCTAAAATGACAATAGATATAACCAGCAGTGCGTTTCAAAATGAAGGCAATATCCCTCAAAAGTACACATGTGATGGCGCAAATGTATCACCTCCATTGACGTGGAGTTCAATCCCTGATGGGACTAAAAGCATCGCCCTTATTGCAGATGACCCCGATGCTCCAGTTGGAACTTGGGTTCATTGGGTTTTATTTAATATCCCTCCTGATGCGAGAGGATTACCCGAAAATGTACCGGCTGTCCAAACTCTCGACAGTGGAGCCGTGCAGGGAACCAACGATTTCAAAAAACTGGGTTACGGAGGACCTTGTCCTCCTGCCGGCAGTCACCGGTATTTTTTCAAAATATACGCTCTGGATACGCAATTGGATCTAGAACCGGGAGCCTCCAAAGCCCAAGTGGAAGACGCAATGGAAGGCCATATATTAGCCCAAGGCCAGCTCATGGGTAGATACGAGCGGTAAATCTATTCTTTTATCAATGTTTCCCGTAGCCTAATCTGCCATTTTATCGACAGTTCCCGGAAAGGTAGTAAATTATGAAGGATTTTTCAGAACTCCGTGAGCAAATGGTAAAAAAACAACTGGCATCACGTGGCGTCTGGAACCAAGCGGTTCTCAATGCAATGAAAGAGGTTCCACGAGAGGAATTCATCCCCAAACGGCTGGTTGAATTTGCCTATGAGGATTCTCCTCTTCCCATCGATGAGGGACAGACCATTTCACAACCGTATATTGTCGCTTTGATGACCGAGGCTTTAGAAATAGATAAGGATGATAAGGTGTTGGATATCGGCACAGGTTCAGGTTATGCGGCCGCGGTGCTCAGCCGAATCGCATCCGAAGTCTATACAATCGAAAGGCATGCTGGTCTGGCAAAGGCTGCAGAGGAACTTTTTAAAAAAGTTGAATATGATAACATTCATGTACTTCATGCCGATGGTACTCTTGGATGGCCCGAAAACGCACCTTTTGACGCCATTGTAGTGGCGGCCGGAGGTCCGGATATCCCGGAACCATTGAAAGAACAGTTGAGCATCGGCGGCCGGTTGGTCATTCCAACGGGTCCCACTCCGAGACTGCAAAAACTTATTCGCCTCCGCCGAGTCAGCGAGGATAACTATCAGCAGGAAGACCTCGGCAGCGTAAAATTTGTCCCGCTGGTCGGGGCCGCCGGTTGGAAGGAAGAAGGCGAAAAACCCACTCCTAAACCCGCTGCAGCGGAATACCGCAAAACATTACCAAAACTGATCGCTGAAACCGGTGAGTCTTTCTCTTCCATTGCCGAAGCCAATCTCGATGGACTATTGGGACGTATCGGCGATGCTCGTATCGTGCTTCTGGGTGAAGCGACTCACGGAACCGCTGAATTCTATAACATGCGCGCACGAATCACACAGGAACTCATCAAACGCAAAAATTTTGATATTATTGCCGTGGAAGCCGATTGGCCTGATGCCTCCTCGATCGACCATTTTATCAAAAATACCCCAGGGGAATACAAAGAAGGCAATCCCTTCTCCCGATTTCCAACCTGGTTGTGGGCCAACAAACAGTTTTTTAACTTCATACAATGGCTGCGTCAACACAATAAACAAATTAAAGCTCACGAACATCATGTCAGTTTCTATGGCCTCGATCTTTACAGCATGCATACTTCTATTGCTGCGGTCTTAAATTATCTTGATCGAGTTGACCCAGATACAGCCCAAATCGCTCGCAAACGCTACGGATGCCTGACTCCATGGGAACAGGACTCCGAAACTTATGGAGCGGTGGCTATCCAAGAATCATTCAAAAATTGTGAAGACGAAGTGACATCCATACTTCAGGAACTCATGAACAAACGATTAGAGTATGCTTCCAAGGATGGACACCGTTTTCTAGACGCCGTTCAAAATGCCCGGTTAATCTCCAATGCAGAACGTTATTATCGCACCCTCTATTATGGCTCGCGCCGTTCATGGAATCTGCGGGACAACCATATGTTTGAAACAATTGAGTCCATACTCAACTTTCATGGCCCTAAATCACGTGCCGTGGTGTGGGAACACAACTCGCATGTTGGGGATGCATCCGCAACCGAAATGGGAGCAAAGGGTGAGCTCAATGTAGGAAAACTATGCCGAGAAAAATATGGGGAACAAGTTTACATCATTGGATTCGGCACGGATCATGGTACAGTCGCCGCCGCTAGCGAATGGGGCGGCGAGATGGAGATTAAGAAGGTGCGTCCAGCCCACATCAACAGTTACGAACGGCTATGTCATGAGTCAGAGAGTGAATCTTTTCTATTACCTTTAAACGATTCAGAGAGCCAGGTCTATAAACAAATGCTTAATTCCCGGCTGGAACGGGCTATTGGTGTTATCTATCGTCCGGAAACAGAAATTCAAAGTCACTATTTTTATGCCTCACTCCCAAAACAGTTTGATGAATATATCTGGTTCGAAGAAACGTCTGCGGTTGAACCTATAGAATCGGAAAAAGATAAAGGAACACGAGACACCTTTCCATTCGGGGTGTAAAAGCGGAGCAAACCAATGTTAAAAGATATAGATTTCGTCTTGGAACGGCTTAAATGGATGGAAGAAGAAAAAATATGGCCGAACGGTCTTCGTTATTTATGGACCGACGCATTTGGTGTCGTACTCTTGGTTTCATTATACCGTGAACTCGATGATCAAAAATACTTAGAAAAAGCTGAATGGGTGGTTCAGGAAGTGTATAGAGTATTAGGCCGTGAGAAAGGGATTCGAATTGGTGAAGCACCCGACCGCGACGGCCAATATTACCACTATTTAGCCATGTGGGTTTATGCGCTTGATCGGCTGGGAAGCATCAAACAGCAATACCGGCAGCAAGCCATTAATCTTGTTCGGGATATACACCCCCATTTTGTTAAACCTGGCGTGGGCGTCATTTGGAAGATGAAAGAGGATTTAAGCGGCATGTATCCAGGATACGGCTACGGCGCTCTGGATCCATTCCATGGCTACGTTGTTTATCGCCTACTCGCCCCTGAAGAACTTGAATCCGAAATCCAAGATATGAAAAAACTGGTTAAAAAGAGTTATCAATCACTGCTGATCGATCAGGATCTCGGCATTGGCATGATGCTGTGGATGACTCATTTCTTTCCCGAAGAGCGATGGGCTCAAGTTCAAAAGGAATTGTCACTTTCAACGTTGGATGAAATGTGGGTTATACCTTATGGTTATTTCTGCCGCCATCCCCGTCTGGAACAGGTCAAGTTTGCCTTTACCAATTACGGAATTTCCCTCGGGCTTCAAGCGGTGAATGAACAATTGGATCGGGTAAAAGAACTCAACGAGTACTTCAAGAATTACCGCTCGGGTGATAAGTATGATTCCGAAGCCATTACTCATGTAATGGCCTGTACCTCTCATTTTCCGGGAGAATTCATAAAAGAGTATTGGAAACAAAACGAAACATAAACTGAATGGTGAACAACATGAAAATTCAGGATTTGCCCCAAAAACTATACATTCTCTTTGGTGAAACGTTGGAAAGCAAAGGGGAAGAACTTATTTTGAATGGAACCGGTTCTTCCATTTTCTATGAAGTTCTCGATAATGGCCGCGGAGTCACTCCCGCCTGGCCCACCGAAGAAACATTGCACAGATGGCAAAAAGCGAAAGGACACGAAGGCTACGCTGTTGAAATGGATCGGGATAAATTGATTGAGATGCTCAAATTGGAACCTCGAATCAACGATGTGGTATACAATCCCAAACCGGATGAAAAATCATTTTCGCCCACTCAATGTATCCCAGTTGAAGAATAATACCTGTGTATAGAAAGGGAAGTCGATGATTATTAACTACGATGCAAACCTGCTCCGAAGATTGGCTGAAGAAACATTGGTTCCGGCAATGACCGCTGACTATGACGAAGATATCGAATTTTGGAATGACGGTACCTGGGCAATAAGACAACGGTCAGAACACCCTGAACCGCTGCAAGGCTATGATTACTTCACCATTCCCTGCGAAGGATGGGATCAAATGATTATGGGTGATTTTCATAATTACGCCAACTATGATGAAAATGCCG
>CAZXSQ010000314.1:0-8469 GCA_964643335.1 uncultured bacterium | reverse complement strand
ATAGGGTGCCGATTTATTCCGAAATCAGCTGCCGATTTACTCCGAAATATGCAATTGAGCTGTCCACCCCAACACAGAAGGCCTTGGAATACCAGGTATACCGTAAGGGCCACGAGTGAGATCTATCCAATTATAAAGCACTGATAATATAATTATTTGGAAGCCTAATGTGGCTAAAACAAAAAAGTCTCCTTTCAATCGCAATGAAGGAAACGCTACCAAGAGACTTAAAAACATTGCTCCCAGAACTCCAGCTCCTAATGCGGCTATGAATGGCCAACCGGCCTGTACAATGAGCAGTGTGGATACATAGGCCCCAATTCCATAGAAAGCCGCATGAGCTAAGGATAAAATGCCTGTAAAACCAACCAGTAGGTTCAAGGATTGGCCAAGAATAACATACAAGGCAATCAAGATGACTATGTGAAGAAAATAATTCATGTTTCTGTTATTCGCCTTTGAGTACCCAAGAATCCCTGTGGACGGAAAAGCAAGAATAGTATAAGTAAGCAAAATGTCATGGCATTCGACCATTTGCTGGAAAGCTGCCAAATGGTCAAGTTTTCGAGTATACCTATAAAAAGAGCCCCTAACACAGGTGCTAAAAAATTCCCAATCCCACCAATGATACATGCCACAGCCGCCGCTAGAACGATAGGAAATCCCATGTTTGGATCAATTCCGGTGTGAAGGGCTGCCATGAAAGCCCCAAGACCTGCCAAAGCAGAGCCTATAGCGGCAGTTGATACCCGGACTGCTTCTACATTCATTCCGAGAACCGAAGCAAGTGTATCGTTGTCTGCAATAGCACGTCCTAATCTTCCATAACGAGTCCTAAAGAGGAAAATATAAAGGAAGAAGGTTACCAATAAGGCCATAACTACTTGAGCAACCTGAACATGAGTAAGAATCACGTTGGCAAATTCGATTGTTTTTTCCACGCCAGGACGAAGAATCTTCCTATCACTACCGAAAATCATGGCAACTAAGTTTATAAGTATAATATAGACACCGAGAGAGCTTACGAGAATAACTGATCCCGATGCTTTTCGACGAACAAGGGGTTTATACACAATAACCTCAATAAGAATGCCGACGGTGGCCGCTGCAAGGATAGAAATGGCTGCACTGAAGATAACAGACAGTTTCAATGAAACCACTGCGTAATACGTAGCATATCCAGCAATAACGATGACGGCACCATGCGCGATATGGAGAATACGGTTAACATAGTAAATTACGCCAAAACCAAGTGCAACCAAACATATCACACTGGCAGAGCACACACCATTTGCAAGAAACTGTAGCACAACCAAACATCTCCTTTCATCGTTGTATATAGCAGAAACTGTGCCAGTATTTTGCATACATCTAAATGCTTCAATAACAAGGAGTTATGAAATAAACACATAGACATGTAGAGATAACGGTACATAAATGTACCAGCCTTGGTCGAAATAATGAACACGTATTTAATTAGTTAGAGTATAAACATATCGAAATTCCAGTTATTAAATCAATTTGTGCAAAAAATATCTTACGATGAATATCTCTCATCTTGTTGCCACCGTCGAGTAATTGACCAGCACCCCGATATGTTTTGACCTGACTTATGCCGTATTTATAGTTGGATTGGATTTTCATTACGGCTATTAAAATGGCTTCGTTAAATATAATATTTTACATTTTTAAGTCTGTTTATGTGAGAATGTTTATGATTTTGACATTGAAAATTCTTATTGAATTGAAAAAGGTTCTCTGTCTTTTCTGCAAATCATGTACTCTAAATGTTGAATTTTTCAGCAGAATTTCAACCTAGGTGGTTCAACTTCCAACAGGTGTGTCCAATTTATTTACGCTTGTTCCCAAAAATACCTCTAAACATGATATAGAAACCGAAAAGAATAATGGAGAGAACAAATAATTGGGAAAGAATTCCCCAAAAGTAAGCAGTATTAATATTCGTATAACGAAGGATGAAGAATAGAACACCAATAACAGGAAGTAATACTTGATAGGAGGAGATATTCAGAGCCAGCAATAACACCAAAACTACCATCAATAATCCACCTTTTTCTGGTGTAAGCCACCCCTGAAGAATCAATCCCAAAACTAAAGGAATCAAACTTAAGATTTTCATCCATGCTTGAATAGAAGGTTTGTTCTTCATTATGAGAATATATGAACAATCAATGAAATTGCGTATTAGGCTACCAACTCTTGAAGGTATAATCGAACAGCGGCCTTCATAGCATCAGTTAATTTATCATGTGGAACAAAATCTGCTTGTCTATCACCAAAAGCAGCCGGAAGATCAGGCAAATGGAGATTCGCTATTTTTTCACGTATCATATTTGCAACCTGCTCTCTTGAAGAGTTAGAGATACTCTCTTCTAAATGTTTTTCCCACCGTTCTACGAGCGATTGGCGTAAATTTTGTAACTGAGTATCATACATAAGAGAATATATGATATTTCCCCATTTCCATTGGGGAGCAATCCATTTAACATCACCACTTTGGGGATTTTCTAAACCAATAGAAGGAACCGGCGCTGAAAATCCTGGCCAATTGTAGTTTTCTTGCTTAAACATATTAAAGATATATCCAAGCACGATAGTATGAAAGATTTTCATATCAGAAAGCAATCCTACAATTGATACTGGCAACCACTCAGGGTGGGTATTGTAAAATTCCGAACATTCCAGTTCGAGCCGAACCGCATTTTGCTCATTTGGGAATAATGAAATTATAGTGGATCGCGGTGTTTGAAGGTATTCATAATATTGTTTTTTGCAATCTGAAAGGGATGTCCAGTGGTTTGAATCAATATGATCTTCTAAATAAAGTAGAGTTATTTGATGTTTGCATTCATCGTTATGTACCAATTGTATATTGCGTTGCTGCAAAATACGATATATTTGAGTAGCAATTTTATCACTAAGTTGTATTGGATCCTGTATATGAATGAAATTGGAAATGCAATAATGAAAGGGATTGCTACCGGGTGTAGAAATATTACAGTGAAATTGTTTAGCATTTCCAATCAGGTCGTCACACACCGCCTCAGCATAGGTATGGATTTGTTCTTCAAGATTTTTATCTTTAACATCTGAGATGAATTGAAAATCATTACTGAAATCAAGAGCCAAAAGTTCCCAAATGCTCATGTTTCGTAGGGAAATCTCTATTTTTTCTGCTATATACATTTGGATTTCACGCCACGTAAATTCATGTACATTATAATCTCGATGTTCTCTGTTGTGATGAAAGCGTAAACGTTTTCGTGATGAAGTGCGCTCAAAATTTTGAGCTTGAGGTGTTTCTACAAAAATATAAAAGTTATCTACATTATCTTCTTGAACTTGTTCACTTACTTGTGAAGCTAAATACCAATGACATCCCCTTAAATAACTATCGAGATGAGGTCCCGATACCTTTTCTTCATATAGGGGATCTTCTACGCGATCTTCGTTTTTTGGTACATATTTTCTTGTACGAATGCCTGCTAACACATTGCGCACACTACGCTTTTTATTTTCCATATCTTGAGCTTCCTTAAGATGACTTTGAAGTCTATTAAGCCATCCCCCTGCTTGAGGCCCAATTTTATTTAATAAAACAGCTGTTTTATTTTCTAATGTTTTTGTAGTTTCTTTGGATGCTCCAATTAATATTTCCCAAAGGCGATACAACAAATATTTATTTCCAAGATCAAGATATTGTTCTTGTCGTTCACGATCTGTGTTATGTGGTTCAAAAGATTTATCTTTTGCAATCTTTTCCATTTGTTGGAACATATGTTGGGATAAAGAAATTTGTTTCGCATCTGTACCAACAAATCCATGGTCACGAAAAACATCATCAATATGATCACTTAGTGCTTGAAGTTTAGATTTTATAGCGGTTAGTAACTCCACAGCTTTAATCAACTGACCTTGTTCATGTGCCCAGTTTTTAGGTTGTAGTTCGCCTTCAGTTGTCTGAAAGAAAATATTATCCATTTGCTGAATTAACATTTGTCCATATTCTTGTGCTAGAACATTTTTTTGTCGATTGAGACAACCAAAAATCGTATTCGTATTAGTTGAGTTTGGATTCCCTAGATATTCTTCTATAAAACTCTGGGTATTAGCGACAACTCTACTATTAGTTTTACGGTTAAATATAATTCCAGAACGTCGAACTTCTTCATGAAGGTTTGGACTTGGAAATTTAGGCATACGAGCTTTCCGTTTTCCAACATCGAACGATTGTCCCAATAAGTTGATAAAATTCCGTTCAGGTGTTAGTGGTGGACCCGGCTTTTGGCCTAGTTGATTTGCCATGTTCGTAAAATTGGAGAAATCTTTTAAAAGTGCTTCTGCTTTTTGGCTTCCATCGAATGGATCATTGAAGTCTTTATTGCATGCATATTGGAGAATTTCTTGGGCAAAACGATTGCTAAGAACTTGAATTAAATCTCTGGCTGGATAAATCCATTCCTGTATTCCGTAACGTGAAAATCGACGATTGGACTGACTTTCTTGTTGGTAACTCACAACTCGATTTGCCAAATCATTGTACATGGAACCACGATCTTGTATATAAGATAAGATCATGTCTGCACCTGCTGGATAAAGATACTTACGAGGATCGCCTCCTGTAAATGCCCCACCGTCAACCAAAAAACAAATGTGAAACAATTGTTCATTTTTTACAATAAGGGAGGAATCATACTGAACTTGAAAAGGTATTTTATCCATCTGGCTTCTTAATATTTCGCGGAAAGCCGCTGTTCCGTTGGCCATAAGATGCATGGGATTATTTACAAACTGAGTAAATACATTAGGTAAAGCCAAAATCCCTTGAAGTCGGTCATGTGTTCCCAAATACGATCGAGTAATATGAGCCACATCAGTTAGCAATCCGGCACCGGTTCCACCAGATTGACTTCCGCAAATAAAAACAGTGATCGTATCAATGTTAATTTCTTTATTTTGGCGGTTATCGAATCCTTGGATTCCCCCCCCGCTAAGATAATCTCTTGTCTTTTTAATAAGGGAATAAAGCGTGCGGCGAATAGTATCAAATTCACGAAAAAGGCAAATGCGGCCAGGGACACGTATACCACCAAAGCCTGTATTGGGTGCAATGCCTTGTCTGGGAGTATTTAGAGCTTCTTGAGATGAAAGCCAAGATGAAATAAAAGGGATTTGTGATCCACGTGCAAGTTCTTGCAAAGTTGCACTAGGGTCCGAAGTAAACTGATATTTTTCCTGGCTTCCTGGACTCACATCAATTTGATAACCTCCAGGGACTTCTGAACGCTCGTCACTTGGAGGGCCATCCATCACATGAAGTACAACTCCCGCTTCATGGGGGCTGCCATATAATTCTTCTAATCGCCATTTTAGATTATTGACAATCCCTCTTCCAACGCCACCAATTCCAAGAACCAATACACCTTTAGGCATGGGAAGTTATACCTCCTTTTTATTCATAAAAAATATAAAAAGAACCATCACCAATAGGCAAAGATTCCCCTCGTTCGATTTTCCGTGAGTGTGGTAAAAACCCTTTCCAAATCAAAGCATACAGTTTTTCCGCTACGAATTCATCGCTATCACTCGATTGCCCACGTTGAGGGCTATACACCCATATCTTTTTAGGTTGTTTGGATGGCCGAACACTGGTTATTGTATCTTCGAGCAGCGGAGAATCTTGATCCATAGTACTTTCTTGTGCATAACGAACAGCCAGTTTTCTTGTTGGAATAGAGATTAAACGGTATCCACTCAAATCTTTGCGGAATAATTCATTGCTCTGTTCATCCATAAAAGCAATGGAGCCAAATTTCATTTTTGGTTTCATAAAATACCAAATAAGAAATAAAAGAACGAGGGTTCCTATCACGATCGCCCCAATATAAATAAACAACCTGCCTCGCCATAACCATACTTGAAGCGGAGTCATCGATATATATACAGTTTTTGTTAACACATCCTCAAGCAATGAATCCGCACCGTTTGGAGTTCCTGCAAGACGTAAGGTAAGAAGCGCTTTTCCTTTTTGATGCAGTTCTGCGGGAATATATCCTCGATACCGTCCTTTCTCACCTTGTTCGACCGGATTAAGAAAAACAGTGGGTGAATCCCCTCCATTGGGAAGTTGTTTGATTTGAGCAGTGATTAAATTCAATGGAGAATCTACAAAGTATTCGGATACATCAATAGGTTGGCGATTTAATAACACTGTAGTTTCAACAAATACTCCATCACCAAATGGTAGTGTATCTGATTTGGGGATGTTGAGAGAAAGATAGGGTTGTTTTACAACTTCAAACATCCTCGTGCTCGAAAATTTATAATCTTCCCCTGATTCTACCTGGCCTGCTTGAACAACAACTTCAATTTTCCATTTTCCCTCTATATCGGCATCCACTGTCTCTGAAGCCGCATAAATACCCTTTTCTTGTTTTTCTAAAAGATAATCTTGGAATTCATACTGGGGTTGTTTTTGAATTCGCGCAACTAATCGGAGGGGGAAATGTGGAATTTCTTCTACCCGCTCTCCATCATCTCGGCGAAACATGACACGAATGCGGAACTGACGCCCTTGGGGTATTTTAAGTGACGGTTCTAAAATATGGATTTGAATAGGGATTGGATTGCGGTAAACTTCTATACTCCCTTGGCCTTCTACTATATGATATTGCCATGTCCCCGCATTTGGATTTTGAACTGTTACTATATGATAATCCTCGAATTTTTCCATAACTACTTCGGAAGAGTCTACGCTGGCAAAAGTACCATCAGGCTTTTCAATTTTTAATTCCAAACCTTCTTTGGACGGAAAAACATGAAATTCAATGCTTTCTAGATAAGGTGGTACGGTAAATTCCATACCTTCTGAAGTGACAACATCAGGTTCAGTAATCGGCAAGCCGAAAACACGTTGGACAATTTCATTGAAATGCCTACGCAATTGATCCATAGCAGAAATCGTAAAAAGGTGATCCTCTCCTACGATTTGTTGCCATTTATCTTGAGTACGAGACCAATTATTACCTGTATCATCGATCCCAACGATATAGAGTTCACATCCCTCTGGCTTGAGCTGTTGATCCACAAACTTGGTGATTTCTTGAAAATATTCACTGTCACTTAGTTTACGCCGGTCTGCAGGCGAACCATCGGTGAAAATCAAAATTACAGAGCGATTCCAATCTTGGAAACTTCCAGAATTTTGAAATAATTTGTAAGATTCTTGTAAAGCATCATAAAAGTTGGTATACCCCAGATTTTTCGCGGTGATTTTCTCAGCCAGAGCATTGCGGCTTTTTGAATCGGCTATCGAGATCAAACCCGAAACCGTTTCGGCTTCTGTTCCAAAATTGATATAACCCATCCGTGTATTGTCTCGCCGAGACAAATTGTTCACTAAGTAACGGCTGGCATGTATTCGAATTTGATTTGGATCCGTAGCGGGGGTATTGGCTGTTCCATTCATGCTTCCCGATTGATCCAGAAGAAGCACAATATCGACCGGTGTACCATGAAAAGCCGTGCTTTTTAATCGAATGGTTTCCGAACTCTTTCTTACGGTTTTGATATTTGACCCTGGCTGGCATGAATATATCAGACTAATACCAAGAATAAAGATTATGAATAATAGTGAGGGGTACTTTTTTAAACAAGACATATCCTATCAATTTTTCGCGAATTTCTTTATTTTCGACAACAACAACCTTAGAAAACAATTCTTAAAATATATACACATTATGTTCTCATAATATGGCAGGTAATGCAAGGCGAGACAATGAAAAATCAACCATGAATTAAACTGTCTATCAAGTTATAATTTTATACCTTCCTAAGCCGAACGAGGTTTTGCTGCCCACATGCAGCACTTCACCTAAGAATAACAGTTTCCATAAGGTGAGATTCATGGGTTCAATCCGGACAAATCCCTTCATCCCACTGAGATCATTTTTTTTGCCTTGGGAATAACTCTCCCGTTCCAGTTCAAACCAGCCTATTTGAGAATGCGCTTTCAATTCTTTAAAGTGAGGAGCCAGGTAATGTTCCTCCTGTGCATTTTCATATAAATAAGACCGCACCCGATCCCAGGCTCTCCTGAAGAAAATATCTGGATTGAACTGTTTCAATTCTTTACCTTTATGTTTTAGACGCACAGGCGTGAGCAATTCAATTTTGGCTTGCTCTGTTAAGTTGGTTTTTTGTAAACGATGCCGAATATATTGGTCGGCACGGTATAGCCGGGAATCAATTAATAATCCTTCTTCATCTGTACGAAAGGTAATGCCCGGATATACCATTAATTTATAGACATGAAAAGGGATATTTTGGGTTCCCAACTGTAGCGGATCTTTTAATAAAAGTAGAATTTCTTCCAATCTTGAGCGGTAATCGCCTAAAAAAGTAATCCTCCAATTTAATCGGTCACCTTTTTTGATATCTCGTTTCTCT
>CAZXSQ010000313.1:5512-8490 GCA_964643335.1 uncultured bacterium | reverse complement strand
CGTGACACAGCCTGACTGTTCCCGCCTAAGACGCTCAACTTCCCCGATTTACCTTTTCCATCATCACATTGATTATGTGACATGCTATGCCTGACTGTGTCTTCCAAAGTCTGCTGACTGCCGACGTTGGTGCCGACGCTTTAAAAATCGGTTCCGGTGGCTTTGTTTCGTTCTTTTTTGCTTGAGTCGGCATCTAAATTGGGCAATGTTTTCAGTGCTGCTACTTGGTCAATGATTTCAATGTGCGTGTACGTCTTGAGAGTCAATGAAGCGTCATGGTGCCGGGCAAGGGTTTGGGCGGTTTTAGGATTGACGCCCGATTTGATTAACTGAGTGATGCCGATATGCCTTGATCTTTCAATTTGGACAGGGCGCTTTGTATGGGGAATGGCGTCAAATCGCTAAACCGCTCGATATTGGCCGGCTCGAACAATCGTTTAGCTCTTCCGTAAACAATATATTCACCCTATTTTGTGGATTGTTCACTTGGCTTTATATTTCTGTTCAAGTACCTTCAAACCTTCTAATAATGCGATTCGCATAACCATGGATTTTTTTATTTTGCCAACTGCCTGGTATTTTGAGTTTTCCGAGATTGGAATACTCAACTTTTCCGCTCGGTGACTAGTGCCTTGCGGTAATCGTAAAACTATCTGTTCTTCTGGATTGCTCATTTTATAACCATAATAATTGTAATGCAATTTATAGAGATTTGACAACTTATTTATTTGTTATTATTCATTTTGTCAATCTTTAATATCTTGATTCTCGGTGCGTTTTATTTTTCATGAAGGATGGAGATGAACCATGCCTTTATCTGTACAAAATGAAAAATACACACTCTTAGACACCTGATTTTTCAAATATCCTCAGCCAATTTATGGATGATGGCTGTAAATCAGATAATTAACTCACTGCCCATAAAACATAGCAGCTGGAATAACACCGTTTTCTGTTAATAAATACACTTCGATTTTATCCAGATATACGGATATAGATTGATTTCCTGAAAAATTTGCCAATTGAAATACGGGTATGACTGAGTTCCCTGGGGGATCATAAGTGATAAACATGTTTTGATAGTTTCCTTGAAAATTCACGCTATTCGTGTTGATGTTTGTTCCCACAGAGCCGTCCATGGAACCGTCAAGCGCCGCCAATCCGATTTCTCCCCCTGATCCCGGCGTTTGTACCCATGCACGAATTAAAACAATGTTTTCTCCACATTCCACTTCAGGGAACAGTAATAACTCGACTTGTTCGGGAGAAGCGGTTAAGGTTACCCCCTGCCCGTCATTCGTCATTTGTGAAGTGGGAATCGCTCCAACAGACACCTGGCCAGCATTGGCGTTGATGAAGCCGCCGGATTGCCGGATAAAGTCTTCGTTGGTTTCCAATTCATGCAACGCTACCAGGTTTGGATTGTTCAATTCCGTTTGAGTGATGATCGTATCCGAGTAAAACAAAGAATTTGGAATATTGTCCTCTTGGGGTAGAAGGAAGACCTCTAAATTGTCCAGATAAACAGATACTGTTTGATTATTGTCTAGATTAGACACTTGTAAAACAGGAATAGTTGTTGTTCCTGGAGAATCGTAAGTAATCATCATTCGACGGTAACGATTTTGAAAGATACCGCTGTCTGCGGGGATATTCGTGGCCAGCGATTGGTTCATCGAACCATCCAGAACAGCAAGACCGATGGCCGCCCCGACTCCGGTGGATTGCACTGAAGCACGGACAAGCGCTACGTTGTCGCCCACTTCAATGGCTGGGAAAAGAAGCAGTTCCACTTGGTTGGGAGATGTTGTGATGGTGACGCCTTGGCCGTCGCTCATGTTGCCAGTACTTTCCGGGATGGTTCCCATAGAATAATTCCCCGGTTGTGCTTCGATAAATCCTCCCGGTATTTCCGTGAACTCATCTTGTGTATCGAAGTGGAAGACCGCAGTAGGAGTTAATTCTAAAATTGGGGGTTTTTCACCGATCCAATGCAAAGTGTAAGCGGCGGATTGCCCTTCGTTTTCACTGACACGAAGCAGATAAACACCGGTGGTGGAGGGGGTGTAACGAATAAGGAAATTTGAACCTGTCCCGCTGTCATCATCTTCAGCAACCAATGTAGTGCCGTCATCAAGATATAACTCACCGTAAGTATCCGAGTTTCTTAAAGTGAATAATTGGTAGGCACATCCTTTATTTAAATAGAATAAGAACCAATCTTCTTGGTCTGTTTCGGATAAACTGTGTGGGCCGTGGTATTGTTCAGTTTCCAATGGATGTTCAAGTTCGGTGGCTCCCAGCGGGTTGTCATCTATAGGATCCCATTGGTCGCCAGTAGGAGGGGGATTTGTCTCAACCTGATAATGGAGTGTGTATAAGCTGTTTGTCCCGCCGTTGTATGCGCTTATAAGGAGATAATAGGTCCCACCCACGGTTGGAGTGTAACTCATGAAAAAATTATAACCCGAACCGCTGTCATCATTTCTGGCGACAGCGGATGTGCCGTCTGAGGAGAATAAAATCCCAAACGTGTCCGAACTGCCGGTGGTGCGGAACAAATAAGTATCACCGGGAATTAATGTAAGTTGGAACCAATCATTTTTATCAGTAGAAGACAATGTATGCGGCCCGTGAGTATTTTCCACTAAAGTGGGGATTCTGAGCTGGGTTGCGTGTGTCAAATCATCGTCCAATGGGTCCCAAGCGTCTTCGAGTGGAACAATCACTTCCCGAACAAGCCGGAAATGCAGAGTAAAGCTTCCTGTTCCTCCTTCAAATTCCCGCACACGAAGGTAGTATTTACCAGCGGAGGCTGGTTCGAATTCCAGCATAAAATTGTTATTGTTTCCACCGTTGTTATCATAGGCCAATGGTGTTACACCGTCGATATCATATAAATCGGCGTAGGTGTTGGAATCGCCGGTGGACCAAAATTCATATAAAACCCCATTGGTTAAGGTGAATTGAAACCAGTC
>CAZXSQ010000313.1:0-5502 GCA_964643335.1 uncultured bacterium | reverse complement strand
AATTGATCTGTTTCGGATAAAGTATGCGGTCCATGGTCTTGGGTTGTTTCGAGCGGCTGCCCCAAAAGTGTAGCGCCATCGTATATATCGTCCTCATGATCCCACACATCTCCAGGCGGGAGGGGGTCTGCACCGCTGTGGTATGAGAATGTGTAAGTGCCGTATACTTGGTCCTCAAACAATTTTACTCTCAGCAAATATGTTCCTTCTCGTTCCGGTTGAAATCGAATACTGAAATTATAATTGATACCGCTGTCGTCATCGTTGGCGATGCGTGTCAATCCGTATGCGGCGGATTGATATAAATCGGCAACAGTATCCGATGTTCCCGCCGATGTAAATTCATAGACTTCGTTTGGAAGCAGATGAAACTTAAACCAGTCGTATAAATCCGAATGGGATAACGTGTGGGGGCCATGATTTTGAATGGTTGATGTTGGAATCCCCAATTCAGTTGCACCTTGAGAGGTATTGTCCGCCGTATCCCATTTATCCCCTTCAACTGGCTCCCCCTGATAGATTGAATAATGCAGTAAATATGAACCGCTTTCATCAGGCTCTTGAATTTGAATGTGGAGATAATAAACAGATGTTTCATCCGGAGTGAAGCGAATTAAAAAGTTAAGGCCGGTGCCACTGTCGTAATTTGGGGCTACAATGGTATTACCGTCGGGAAGTACTATATCTACACTGATATCCAAGTCTCCTGTACTGTAAAATTTGTATTCTTCTCCTGCTTTAAGGGAGAATAGAAACCAATCTTCGTTATCTTCACCTGCAAATGTATGGGGACCGTGGGTTTGTTCCCCGGGTTGGGGGATTCCGAGGTTCGTTGCCCCCTGAGGGGAGTTATCTATTGGATCCCATTCATCACCTTCTGATGCTCCAGCACATGTCATTATGATCGATATTGAGAAGAAAATAGTGTATAGATACTTCATTTTGTGCTCCAACTATTTAAATTAGCATCAAAATCATATCAGAGTTATTTCAGAATAGCACATATGGCTCTAATCTTCAAAATAGACATGAGAAATTTATAAGGTAAAATTATGCAATAAAAAATTGCAATTTATCACAATATATTGTCATTTCCTATAAATTTTGGTAAAATAAACTAAATTGTTTCGCCGTATAAAATGAATTTACTTTGCAAGATTGAGATGGGAGAAGTGAGGCCGATCATTTGGTATGAAATCTCCTTTAATCTCCGATCTTGTGAGAGAATCCAAAAATAAAAACCTCCAATGAAAGCAATTACAATCTTATTAACTTAGAATGTCTAACATGTTACAAATGAATAAGATACCACAGATTGGATTTATGTATAGATGATCGTATGATTTTTCTTCTTGTGAAGGAGCAGAGTGTGTTTTTACATAAAATTTTTAATTATTCCTTTATAGGTGTAAAATAAGTACTAGAATTTGTTTACTTATAACCCGTTTTTTATACCGGCTATTTAAATTTTAAAAATCAACACAAAAATTAAGAAATCTTGCCTTTTCTATTTTCTCAAAGAATGAAAGAAAGGATAATTAATGAAAAGGTCATTTTGTTGTAAGTTATTCATTTTATTAGGCCTTTCTATTTTTTCGCTGGCTGTGGCGGCCGCTCCTATCGGTCAATTTGTATCCAAGCAAATTGTATACCAAATTTTGAGTGGTGACATCATTATCACCATCGCGGGAAATGGAACCAATGGTTTTTCTGGTGATGGTGATGCCGCCATTAATGCAAGTTTGTCGTATCCATGGGGGATTTTTGCAGACCAAAATGGAAATATCTTTTTTACCGATCATTCCAACCAACGTATCCGGAAAGTGGATACCGATGGAATAATAACCACTATTGCCGGCGATGGTGAAAATGGGTACAACGGAGATGGTATTCCTGCTGTGGAAGCGAATTTATCGAATCCAAATGGGATATGGATGGATACGGGTGGTAATTTATACATTGCAGACACATTCAATCATCGTATCCGGAAAGTTGATGTTTCCGGTCATATTCACACGGTAGCCGGGAATGGAGAAACCGGTTATGCGGGTGATGGGCTTTCAGCAACTCAGGCGCTTTTCAATAAACCGACCGGTGTTTTTGTTGATAATCAAAGAAATATTTACATCGCCGATTCAGGCAACCATGTTATTCGGAAAATAAATTCGTCAGGTATCATCAGCACCGTCGCGGGTACAGGTGAAGCGGGTTATTCGGGAGATGGAAATGCTGCAGTTCGCGCAAAATTGTTTGGACCTACTTTTGTTATCAAGGATAGATTGAATAATCTTTATATTGTAGACGAAGACAATAATGTTATTCGTAAAGTCAATGAAGGCGGATTAATAAGTACTGTCGCTGGTAACGGGAATGAAGGTTATTTGGGTGATGGGGGAGCGGCTGTCGAGGCAAGTTTGAATCATCCATCAAGTGTTATTATTGATAACAACAACAGGCTTATCATTGTGGACAGCGGTAACAATGTCCTGCGGCGTGTGGATGAAGGCGGAACTATAACGACCATAGCCGGGAATGGTACTCAAGGATATTCAGGAGACGGGGGGTTGGCAACACGTGCGGCGATGAATCATCCGGCTTGTGTTTTCCAGTTGCCCTCCGGTGATTTGGTTGTTTCGGATAATCGAAATCATAGGATCCGTAAGTTAAAAACCCCTGATCCGTTATTTGCTGATGCAGGAAACGATCAGATCACATCTATAGGAACTCCCATCGATCTTAACGCTTCCGCATTTGGGGGTATAGGGAATTATGTGTATGAATGGTCTGTCCGCTCCGGCCCGGACAGCAGTCCGGATCAGTTCTCTTCTACAACCGCTGAGGATCCGGTTTTTACTCCTTCTTCTGTGGGGACTTATGTTTTGCAGTTTATTGTGAGTGAAAATAATCAACCTCCGGTAAGCGATACCATCACAGTTGTTTCGATTTCAGTAAATCCTTTGAATGAAATTATCGTGACGGATACGGTCAATTCAGACGTGGATTTGAGTAATTTTAGTGATTTTGATCCCCCGGAAAGCAGAGAATTGGTAATTAAATGGAACTTCGATTCTGAAAATGTTGATTTAAGTGACGTGCTTGATTATCACATTTATATTCGTGTTAACCAGCAGGGGGATTATTCTTTTTTAGGACGAACCAGAACCGGTACGGCTCCTTATTTAGAATGGAAACCAACTAATTCCAGCTTAATTGAACCAGAGTTCAGAAACGGTCCGGAATTTGGCAGTCTGTATGAGTTTCGAATTTTTGTTTTAACTCGAAGTGGGACACCGATTTTCTATGGTCCCTTTGATACCTTGGGGCCAGTGGAATATCTTGAGCAGTTAGAACCGACTGCATTACCAACCCTTACAGCCACAAATACTTTTACACCGGCTCCACCGACGTCAACAGGAAGTCCTACTTCTGTACTACCGGATACTCCTGTTTCAACCCCCACCAATATTCGGACTCAATTGCCAACGGATACACCTCTTGCTACAAATACCCCATTACCGAATCCAACGGTTCTGCCTACTGAGACATCGATGCCTGAACCTACTCCGGGAGAAACTTCCGAACCGACTGCCATATCGACTCCCCGACCGACAAATACTCCCGTGAATACACCTGCACCTGCCCCAACCTCGTCTCCGGTTGTAACTGTGACGAATACGCCAAGAGAATCCACCCCCGTTCCGACACCTATACCCTCACCAACGATAGGTGTTGATACTCCTACCCACACATGGACACCGACATCGGCTTCCACGGAGGCACCACCATCGACCAGCACACCGGTTCCTACGTCAACCGGTACTCCTGTTCCAACCTCAACTCCAACACCCCCGGTTACTGTTGAATTGCATGTCAACGGTCCTAAACTTTTTGGCCGCATTGACCAGGCTGGGGATGAAATTTGGTATCGTTTCATTACGTCCGATTCAATGCAGCATATTGTTGAAACACATCCCGCTGCCGATCAAAGTACGATGGATACATACATTTATCTCTATGGACCAGATGGTTATACCACATTAATTGATGAAGACGATGACGGGGGAGTATTATGGTTGTCTAAAATCACGCTTACGTTGGAGGCAAACCGTACTTATTATGTGAGGGTAACGGGGTATGCCGGAATAGCCACGGGAGAATATGGCATCAATGTTACAGCTTCTGTTCCTTCGCCGACTAACACTTCGACACCGGTTCCCGAACCAACAGATACACCGACTCCTTACATAGGTGATCCATCCATTCGGATTGATCCTTTGACGTTGAATTTTGTCCGGATTACTCAAAATACCCAAGGACTAACCTCTTACCCTATACCGGATAGCGATCATCAATACGATGACTGGAGAATTTTATTAAAAAGCGGTGTAATCCAAACAAAAAGTCAGACAACTCATGAGACAGAAAAGGTGTTGAAGGCCGCAGCTGAAACGGAAGCCAATCATTTTTTGGTGCAATTCAATAAACTGCCGTCTTTATCAGAGAAGCTCGAATTGGCTGAACGGGGGATTGAAATTTTACGTTACATCCCCAACAGAGCCTATTGGGTTGCTATAGAGGATTTACAATCCGTTCTTTCCAAGTCAAAAGGTGAAATAAATATTCGCTGGATTAAGAATTCTTCTACCGTCAATAAAACATCACCCCCTATGACTGGTGGTATTTTTCCTGAGTATGCTCAATTGCCCGATGGCCGGATTAAAGTAGATATCACACTTTTTAATGACATTGAAAAAACAGTGGCAATGGACAGTATCAATCGTGTTGGAGGAGAACCGCTCAATTGGCTGGATTCTAACATTGTTCGTGCAGCCATCGATCCGGATGATCTTGTTGAATTGGCTTTTCTCGATTTTATCGAATGGATTGAAATCGCCGCTTCCCCCAAGCACGTCATGAATGCTGTGGCTGCGCGGCGAATTCACGTAAATGATTTGTATGGATTGCCATATACATTGAACGGTAAAAACGTCGTTGTCGGGGTATGGGATGCAGGTCAAATTTATAAACATACCGAATTCGGTTCGCGTTTAATTGTTGTCAACAGCGGAGGCAGTTTGAGTAATCATGCCACCCATGTGGGTGGAACGATAGCCGCTGCCGGTGCAAGAATCGAGGCCAAAGGCATGGCACCCAGTGTTTCCTTGCGCTCTTATGATTGGAGCAATGACTCAAGGGAAATGCGTTCCGGTTATGCAAACGGCATTCGTTTATCGAATCATTCATATGGGTTTATTGTTGGATGGAATTGGAATTCTTCGAAGAATATATGGGAAGATTGGAACAATTCCAGTCTTTTCGGAGATTACACCTCAACCAGTCATTCGTGGGATAGTGTTGTTTATGACACAGGCTTGTTAGTATTTAAATCCGCTGGTAATGACCGCAATGACGGCCCCAGCAGTTCACAGAAGGACGGTCCGTTTGATTGTATCCCTCCAGGCGGGATTGCCAAAAATATTCTCACTGTGGGGGCTACCACGG
>CAZXSQ010000312.1:0-8492 GCA_964643335.1 uncultured bacterium | reverse complement strand
TTTGCTGGGGCCGATGACTGCGTCTTTGCGCTTGAGGAAATCGGCCGCTTTTGTAATGTATTCCACTGGAAGATCGGGGCTGTCGGTTCCCAGCGCGATGGCTGCATCGAATGATTCCAGCAGTTTTTCAAATCCATGCAACAGACGGTTGCCTAAATCGCCGGGTGGCTGGGGCAGGTATGATTTATCTGCCCCCAGCCATTCCTGAAAATCGGTTTCCTTTTCCGGTGGATCAAAATAAACAATCGTATCTATATTTGAAATTTGTACAAATCTTTGTAGACAAATTTCAGCCATCAGCCGGTACAATCGTGCAGCATTTTCAGCCCCAATCGAATTGCCCAAACGAGTTTTTACCCGGTTGGGAGCTGGGTATTTAACAAAGACAAGCAAAGCCACCTTGAAACGGTTCATAACCAATCCTAAACTGATTTTAATTAATCCAAAAAATACAAAAATGATTGAAACCATGAAAAAACAATTGTTAATACTAACAAAAGCTGCCGTTTTATTGGTTCTTGTTATAACTTTATCGCCATATCCGGTCTTTGCCCAGGAACGTGTATTTCCTGAAGCGCCGGTATTATTGGAACCGCCTAATGGAGCGCTTATTCGTTTCCCCGGGCTGCAGACACCGATACCGTTTTCATGGACTGCGGTTCAGGGGGCGGACCGGTATGAAATCAACGTCGTTGTCAACAGCCGGCCCGCGGCGAATTTGATTATTTCGGAAACATCCGTTTTAGTGAATCTAGGATTATCCATACGGGAAAGCCAGACTACTGTAAATTGGAGTGTAAGAGCGCTATCCGGAAACCAGGAAGGAAATCTAAGTGAAACATACAGTTTTAAATTCGGTTTTATCGGGACACCGGTTCCCGGCGGGCCTGTGCTGCCTACACCTCTACCACAGCCTACTCCAACGGCATTGAGGGCTCCCAAATTGCTTTCGCCAGAAGATGGAGCCATTATTGAAAGTTTTTCGATCGAGTTCGACTGGGAGGATGTTTCAGGAGCGGCCAGTTACCGGTTTACCGTGTATCAAAACAATGAACCGTATATTCAGAAAAATTCGAATGATTCAACCTCTTTTGAAACGATATCCTGGCCGAATCAGGAGACATTTCAGTGGGGAGTGCGCTCAATTGGTGCAAATGGGGAAATCAGTCCATCCAGTCTTCGGTATTCATTTCATCTGGGAATAGACTTTTTGCCCACCCCCACGCCTGTTCCCTTGGATCCCGATTTCAATCTGAACGGCCGCATCGATGCGGAGGATTTGTATTTATTCGCCTCTTCATTTAATACGAATGCAGTTAATCAGGATTTTGATAATTCGGGGATCACCACAGCCAAAGATTTAATTCGATTTTTGGAATTGTATCGTGCCGGGCATCGTTAGGTGTGCAGACAAGGATGTACGCACCAAATTTTTTGAATTTTTGCCAGAAGATCATTTATTCTTCTTGATTCATGACTTGTACGATTTGGGCGAGGATGCTGATCGCCACTTCGGCCGGAGAATGACCCCCGATAGCGATACCAATGGGTGCATGAACGCGGTCAAGTTGTTCACGGGGAACTCCTTCATTCGCCAGATTTTCACGAATGCGCAGGCATTTCCTCTCACTGCCGATCATGCCGATATACTTGGCAGGTGTTGGAAGAGATTGTTTAAGCACACCTTGATCATTGGCGTGCTGATAGGTCACAATCACGATAAAATCATCTTGAGTGGGTTGCAAGGTTTCTATGGCTTTATCAAAAGGGCCATGGACGGTTTTAACATAAGAAGGAAATCGCTCAGGACGTGTAAACTCTTCCCGGTCATCATAGACAACCACCTGTAAATCCATTTCACCGGCCATGCGCGCTAATGTCTGGCCGACATGTCCCGCACCGAAAATCAGTAACCTGGGGGCGGTTCCGATTCGTTCCAGAAAAACTTGTATTTCACCGCCGCATATGCCCTCGACACTGTCCGGTTCTTTTTCACGCAATGCAATATGAACAAGTTTGGGCTCACCGGTCTTGAGAACCTCTAAAGCCTCATCGATGGTCTTTTTTTCCAAGCTGCCGCCACCGATTGTTCCTTCAATCGAGCCGCCGGGATAGATTATCATCCGGGTCGCGGTTTTGCGGGGGGTGGAACCGCGGGATTCTATAATTGTTGCCAGAACGGCTGGTTTGTTTTGATCAAAAAGTTCCTGAACACGCTCGAAAATGCGTTCCACGATTCAACATTCTCCTTTTTAGTCACAATGTTGTTCAAAATAATTTTGAATTTGCTGATAGTCAGCCGGTGTATTTACATTATGTAAGATGGATTCGGTATCCACGGTGCAATGGATTAGTTTATCCTGGTATTTTCTGTATATATTACGCAGCGGCTCATCCGGCTGCATCGCTAATATTGTGGGAAAAAAATGAGAACCAATCAACGGTGGATGGCCTCTTTTAAACTGATAAGATGGAATACATATCTGTTTATTTGAATCTATCGATTCAGTGAGAGTGTCAAAAACATGTACCGGTACCAACGGACAGTCAACCGGCCAGATAAATGCTCCCGACACTTGAACCGTGAGTGAACGAATTCCATGTTGAACACTAGTGGTGCGGCCAGATTGATAGTCAGGATTTTCAACAATTCTCACAAAATCGGGGATATTCGGTATGATTTGGTCTTTTTCATGCCCAAGAACAATGAAACTCTCTATGGAAGGACGTGAGAAAATGTGATTTAAGAACATATGATCAAGAAAGGTTTTATTCCCTAACTCTAAAAGAGGTTTGGGGCTTCCCATGCGGGAAGATAAGCCAGCCGCTAATATAACAACACCAAATGAATCGGACATGATTACTCTTTAACGTGACAGTTTTTCTAATAATTCATTAAGTTCATCGCCAATTATGTCTCTGCCGGCGATTTTTCCTCTTTTATTCAATATCACAATTGTTGGGACGGTGCGGATTCCATAGCGAAATGCAATGCCTTGTTCGGGATAGCCTTCATCCCATAGAATAGGTAGTTCTATGTTTCCTTGTAGAACATATCTTCTGATGATGCCTTTCGTGTTATCCAAATTGATGCCAATAAAATGGACATCGTCTTTGTAAGCTTGATAAAGCGCTTCCATCTGCCAGAGTTCTCTTTCAGCAGGTTCCCACCATAGTGCCCAGAAGAATAGCAGCGTCGGTTTCCGTTGTTCCGGAGGGAATCGAATCAATTTACCTTGGATTGTTTCGCCTGAAAATGAGGGGGCTTGTGAAGCTTGATTCGTCTCGGTTTCGTTTTGATTTAATCGCATGTTGTACCGATATTTCAATACAAGATCCCCGGCGGTTTTCCGCATGAATGGGAGTGGGGAATTTTCCGAATAATCAATTAATTCCTCGAGCACAGCGGTGGAATCGCTCATTTCAACCGATTGCAATTGAGATTTAAGTTCAAAAAATTGTGATACTTGCTTACGAATCGTATTGTGATATTTTTCCGGAAAAACATTAGCCTGTTTTAGACGGCTTTCAACAATAATTTCGATGTTAAACGTACCTGTGGGGGATTTCATTCGCACTTGGGTGCTGGTTCTGGAATAGTCGGGAAATCCCTTCTTGACATCGAAGCGTATTTCATGTTCCTGATAAACAATGGACACCGGGTAATCTTTTTTTATTGTGACAGGCTGCACCAGGCTGGCACCGATCAGAATCTTGTTATTTTGAGGATCGATATTCCGGATAAGCATGGAATACCTTCCTTCAACCGCTTCAGGAAAACCGCAATATACTGGGAAATTGGCTTCCGTGCGTGTATCGAAAGATATTGTTTTTTTTGGAAGGGGAGGAAAATGAATCATGGGAGTCCAACCTGTGCCGAGTTCCGGACTGTCGGTCTCATAACCAAAAAATTCGCCGTGAGGGGTCATATTAAAGAGATAGGCTTCCCTATTTTCAAAGGGCAAATCCACTTCCTGGCCTTCCAGAATTCGCCGTTTTAAACAAGATATACCAAATGTTGGATAAATACCGGTGAATGGATCTTTGTATGCCACAAAACGCGACTCGAGAATTCGGGTACTTTGTTCCGAGTAAGGCCCTTCGATCACCGTATCCAAAGTTGCAGAAAAGATCAAATCGGCACCGGCGGTCAATCCATACGAAATTGAGGAGGATTCATTATTCTCAGTGGATGCCGGCATTGTCGAGAGTAAAACGGTTAAACCAGCACCAAACATTAAAATCATGCGATTGAATAATTGTTTAAACAGCATGTTCTATTTCCTTTTAAACCACCAATAAAAAATCGTCCATAAAATTTTACATCCGGCTTTGATACTTCCTTGGATTGTACCTGATATTTTGGATTTGCCTATTCTTTTACGATAGGACATCGGTACTTCACAGTATTTCACTTGCATGTTGGCTGCTTTTACCTGCATCTCGACTGTCCACCCATAGTTTGTATCCTGCATATTTAACTTCTGTAAGGTTTTCTGGCGGATAGCGCGAAAAGGCCCCAGATCGGTAAAGCGATACCCAAATAATATACGGATGAAGAAGCAGGCAAGCAAGTTGCCAAATAATGCATGGTATGGTAAAGCTCCATGTTCCCGTTTACCTAGAGTTCTGGAGCCGATGACCAAGTCTGCGTCATTTTTTACGATCGGCTCAATTAGTTGTGGAAGTTCACTGGGGTCATCGCTAAAGTCGGCGTCAAGAAAAACGATGACATCGGCTGCCGCCGCTTCTTCGATTCCCCGCAAGCAGGCGCTGCCATAGCCCTCTCGAGGTTCAGAAACTACGGTGGCACCTAATTGGGATGCGATCTCAGCGGTGGAATCTTGAGAATTGTTATCCACAACGATAATGCGGTTTACAGAATCTTTGGGAATCGAGAGAAGTACTTGAGAGATGGACTGTTCCTCATTCTTTGCAGGTATGACCACCTCGATTTTCATCAGACTGCCCTCAAAAATCAGAAAAAAGGGGTGGTAAAAATACCACCCCTGGTTTAGTTGAACGAATCAGTTCTTTTTATTGGTTTTCCATGAAAAAGTAGACTTCAAGGTCCCTGGCGATGTTGAACGAAATCCCTGGATTAATAAAGAGATTGCCATCAGCGGTTTCATCTACATTAGACCGGTCTTCTTCCAGGAAGAAGTCAGCGGCTCCGGAGGTGTGAATCGACCCGATATTGGTCATGGCAAAAACACCCCTGCGGTTGAAGATATCTAACAAGGCTTCGTCACGGCCCGGTATGGTAAGTTTATCCACCTGGATTTCAAAGTCGGCCATTGCGAAATTTGTACCAAAGAGCAGTTCCGGTAGAGCGATGTTGAGTTCTTCCGGAGCGGCACCGGAGCGAGTGGCCTTGAAGAATTTGCCAAAGCCATCAACCAAGATCGCACCAAGGAGTTCGCCTTCATCGTCGATATATAATTCCATATCCTTGAAGAGAGGAACATCGGTGATGGGGTTGCCGCTGAGCTGCGGTGCATTTCCAATGCTGTGAATCCGGCCGAATGAATCAAGAATATAACCGCTTGGATTGCCTGGATTGGCATTGCCCGGGATCACTTCAAGATCGACAGTTGGATTCTCATCCGGATTTGTAATGACGCCATTAATTAAATGCGTGGTCTTATTTCTTCCTTTTCCTTCAACCGAGAAAACGGTTCCGTTATTAAGTAAAGCGAAATACCCGTTTGCGTTATCAGTAAATTCTACGTCTCTTAAGACATTCAAAGATTCAAAATCAAGTCCTAAGCCGCCTACAAAATCGGTCTCAATATAGTTGGCGTTTCTGAGGCTTCTTACCCGGCCAGAGAAGATGCGTCCGTCACCCGTTGCGGCGAGATAGGCGGTTATCTCGGCATTTTCTGTTCCCGGTTCTTCAACATAGAGTTCAAGATCGCGATAAACATCCTCACCGCTGAAGAATGGCAGATTATGGCTGGTCCAGGCTTCAAGCATTCCGTCACCATTTAGATCAAAGAAACCAACAACGTCACCTAAATCATGAATCCCGCCATAACCATCCAGCAGGGCAATACCCTGGAATGGGTTTTGGAAGTTATCCGGTGTTGGTGTTGGCGCTGGTGTCGGTGTATCTGTTGGCAACGCCGTAGGAGTTGGAGTCTCAACAGGTGTTTCGGGTGTAACTGTTGGAGTAGGAGTCGCTTCCACTTCGGAGATTGTAACCGTATTGCTTGTAATACCGGCATCGGCGAGATCGTCCAGGACCTCTTCGAAGTTCAATGTGGTTTCACCCGCTGCTGTTGCGGTAAATCTTAATTTCAGAAGTACACCTTCATCGGCCGTTATACTGGACGTTCCACCTATCGCTGCAATCTGTATTGCACCTGCTGGATCATCAAGTTCTGAAGCAATAATTCTGAAGAAATCTTCAGTTAATGTTCCTGCACTGTCCACAGCTTCGAAATCCAGTAAATCAACAGATTGAGTGATTTGAAAACCAAAGGCATCCACATTTTCCGCGTTTTGCACGGTAATAGGGACGACGATTTCATCGCTGACATTTCCGCTTGCATCTCCAAGAATCAGCTCGAGCGGCTCAGCAGGAACCGGAGTTGCTGTTGGGGATTCTGTTGGCACTTCTGTTGGTGGCGCCGGGGTTGGGGATTCAGTTGGCGGCACAGGAGTTACCGTCGGCGATTCAGTTGGTACTTCCGTTGGCGGCGCCGGTGTTGGGGATTCCGTTGGCGGCACAGGAGTTACCGTGGGTGATTCCGTTGGTGGCGCCGGGATTTCTGTGGGAGTTTCTGTTGGTGGAACAACCGTTGGAGTCTCCGTAGGTGTTTCAGCCTGCGAAAGAATCATCAGTTGCATGGGAATTCTATAGTAATGCTCAGAGGGATTATCATCCAAAACAGGATCCGCTGCAACTTGAAAAGAAATTAAACAAAGAAAGACCAAAAAAAGAATAGGCCCGCCTAAAGTTGAATTGACAAATCGCTTATGCATTAGAACCTCCAACGGTTTTACTTGCGAAGTAGTACTCACTATTCTGACAGACAAAGCCATCTGGCATACTATACCATAGAATAGATATATTTTTCAACGGAAACAGGCACTCAAATGCCTATTTTTTTTATTGATACAAATTTGTTTCAGCTTCTAGGCGGTTTTACTCTATGCAAACAGCCCAAATTTATTTCTTAAAAATTATGATTTGGTATTCTTTGAAACCACCCATAAAACATTCGATACATAATTAAAGCATATTAAAAAAAAATTGTCAATTTGTACTAAAATGGTTCAATACATGGGGTTCTTATGGGAGTATAGGGCTTATGTGCTGTGTCCCCATGGTTAGTTGAGATTGATGCGGAGAAAGAGGTGTTGCAAAAATCTAACGCTGCTATCCTGCAAGTTCTTGTGAGAGTCCTGCCATAACTTTGTCGTTACATAATCTTAATAATGAGTTTAATTTTTCTCTAACACTTTGGGAATTGGGATAGATCATATTTAATTTCATATGGCTTTGACTGTGCAGAAAAAGATGCCGCCGCATGATATAGTCCTTTTGCATGGCGAAAATAAGAGAAACAAATTGAAAAAACCAAGGAGTTAACATCAATGTCTGATATTCCAATGTCTGATATTCCAATGGGGCCGAATCACAGCATCACGATTCGTCTTGAAATTGACAACGTGCCCGGGCAGTTTGCCAAAATCGCTACTGTGATTGGTGAACTTGGTGGAAACCTTGGTGCTGTGGATATTGTCAGTGTCGCCAAAGGAATACTTATACGCGATATAACTGTTTTAACCCGTGGAGAAGAACATGCTTCGGATATTGTGGAGGCAGTAAAAAAGTTGGAGGGGATCAAAGTCCGAAGTGTATCCGACCGTGTGTTTCTGTTGCATCTAGGCGGTAAAATCCATATCCAAAATAAGGTTCCTATTGAGACGCGGGATACTCTTTCCCTGGCTTACACCCCCGGAGTGGCCAGGGTTTGCCGGGCGATTGCAGAAGATAAATCCAATGCGTACAATTTAACAATCAAGCGCAATACAGTCGGAATCGTCACTGATGGCACGGCGGTACTGGGTTTGGGAGATATCGGCCCTGAAGCCGCTCTACCGGTCATGGAAGGTAAAGCCATGTTGTTTAAGGAATTTGGTGATGTGGATGCCTTTCCAATCTGCTTGAAGACAAAAGACTCAGATGAAATCGTTCGCTGCGTTGAAGCGATGGCGCCCGGTTTTGGTGGTATCAATCTCGAAGACATATCCGCTCCCCGATGTTTTGAGATCGAGGAAAGACTAAAAGAAATACTCGGTATCCCGGTTTTCCATGATGATCAACACGGCACAGCGGTTGTGGTTTCAGCCGCATTGATCAACGCCCTGAAACTGGTGCACAAAACCATGTCCGAGATAAAGGTCGTCGTTCTCGGCGTTGGGGCGGCCGGTGTTGCCTGTGCGAAGATGATGATCAATATGGGGGTGAAGAATATTATCGG
>CAZXSQ010000311.1:3998-8492 GCA_964643335.1 uncultured bacterium | reverse complement strand
CGGAACCTTATTCAGAGTGAGTCGGAAATACGGTCTACTTATCCTGATCTTTCCTTAACCGGTGTCGCGACCAGCGATCATATTTTCTGGATAGATCAAAAGCATATGAACAGGCTGCTTGAGTCGCTGGAAACCAATGTGGATCAATTAAAAGAACAAGGCCCACTGCCGGTTTGGCGATTCACGTCCGCTGAAATATTTGGAAAACATACCAAGAATCTCCGTTTTTTGATCCTTGCGTTGTCCCTGGATATGCCTTTAATGTCGGATCTGAAAAATGCTTTGGGATCAGATTTTGATATGATGTTCAAAGAATTTGAACGTGCCAAATATTCACTGAGTGAATTGATCGGTGGTCTTAGAAAAGATGGGGCTCAACTGACATATGCCTTGCGTGATAGCATTATTCTATTGGAACGAACCCGGATAACCATGGAAATGCTTGAACGTGGAGTTGTTACAGAAGAAGAACTGGGATATACGGCAGATGACTTAAAAAAAGTCATAGAAATTCTTGAAAACAAATGTAGAGAACAAATGCCCCGGTTCAAGCAGCAAGTACTGGCAATTAATTCGAGGATAAAGAATTTTTTGCGAAAGGGAGAGTGGCTTCAATTAAACCGTGCCAGCCGCTGGGAACAAGTTTTTGCTTTGATGGATGAACCGTTGAATGGTCTAAGTGGCCGAGCCAGGTTGTCGTCACTTGAACGGCAGGGAATGGCTTGTATGGTTGAATCACGGGAGGAGGAACTGGGAGAGAGTGCCCAGGGACGTTCTGCATTGTCTAATGCAGAAGAAGCCGAGAAGACCGAAAAACAGCCGGAGTGGGAAGAGGACACATCGAATGCCCTCAATCATGATGAAGTGGATAATTTACTCAAAGAGGAGCAATTAGAACAAGATAACGAACAGACAACCCATCCAGAGTCTGAGGAAGACTTGGAAGAAACTCAAAGTAAAGGCAATAAAATCAACCGCATGGCGGTCATGGATCGCAGAAAACGAAGTGGTTCACAGTAGCGGTAATAGAAATTTTTAAATATTCTATTTGATTTATATTGGAATGAATGTATAATTTTTAAATTTAATGTAACAATTAATTTGTATAAAAGGATGTAATATAAGCCTCTGGATTTTTATTACAAATGATTTATTATCGGGATTAGCATTTTGTATGAGAAGTTCCTTGCGGAGCAAAAACCCATGACGAACGACAAAGATTTTTCAGATTTTGAAGATGAATTCAGTTTAGATGATTTGCTGGAACTTAGTGAAGATGAAATGTCTAAGATGATCAGTGGGGAAGATGAAGATGAGGATGAAGATTTATGGGATGAGCCAGAAGAGGATAGCAAAGAAGATGCGGCGGCCAGTTTGCTGGCAAAAATCGATTCAGGAGAGTATGTACAAGAGGCGTTGAGGGATCTTGTCTTTCAATCGGTTAAAGATTCGTTTGAGGACAGCGAATTAATGAGTGGAGATGGAAATGAAGGATCCCAAAAAAAGGGGTCTGAACTTGTCAAGGAAAAAAAGAAAGAACTTTATGATATATTAGATAATATCGATAATGAACTGGCAGGAAAAGATGTCCAAGAAGTGACCGCTTTCTTTTCCTCTCTATTAGACATACAAAGTCAATTGTGCCTGCAAAAAACTGACGGTGTCATTTCGGTCAGGTCCCGTTTATGTAATTTTTTCACTCCCAGTTCCCAAGGTTCACGGCCGGAATTCAATCAGGAAGTCAGCCTGATTTTTACGCCGGAAGAAATTAATGCGATGCGTGCCCGGATTGGGGACATGGATGACGATGATATGCTGAAACCATTTATTACCATGGTGTTGGATCAGGCGTATGATGTGGTTCAGTACAATGAAATGACCGGGAATCTTTTATTGGAGATGACCCGGTATTTTTTAAGTAAATTGGAAAAAAATGGGTATGGGAATACAACCAAAACCGCTGAATTTTTTGAAAGGCATAAACGTTCCAAAATTTCTTTGGACAACGCTCTGGAAGAGCTGCGGGAAGTGGAAAGGGTGATCAACCGTCATTTGTATGAACGGCCAGTATTATTGACATTACCGAATTTGCTGCGTGCTTTAATTCAGGTTAAATTAGGATTATTGGAAAAAAAGGAAGCCCCGGAAACCTTGAAGCAAATTTACGCGACATTGGGCGAATATGCTCGTGCGCGAAGTGCCGTCGCTTTTGATTTTAACCGACTGCCTTCTTATCAGCATGGCGTTCGTTTGCGTCACAGTATTATACTCAATTTGCATAAGGACGTATTGGAGTATACGGGGAACTTGTTTGAAAAGGAATTTCAGTCCGTCAAGGCGGAGTTGGATGAAATACTGAAAGAGATTGAAACCACATCTGAAACCGCCCAGCCCGGTACACCGGAGTATAACGAGTTGATGAAGAAAAAGGCCCAAGTTCAGCAAAAACTTGAAACCCATCGGCAAAAATTAGATGTGGTACGGGGCCAGGAGCGTTTGGTCGATGTTCAACATCAAATGATTGGCCAGGCCATTAAGCGATATCAAAAGAATGAAGCCCAATATCAAAAACTCGAAGACGATTTAAAATCCCGTTCGCAAGTTGATCCCGATAAAGTGAGAAAAGTACCCAAGGTATCGAAAGAGAAGAAACCCAGCCGGATGGTTATGAAAAAGAAGATTTCTCGTTAATTTTCCTCTCTTATTTTTTTCTTCACATTAAAAAATGTGCATGAATACCTTTCTAAATGTCACCAATCTCTAGTTCATAATAATTCCGGTTATTCAGTGATAATTTAATTCTCGGAAAATTTCGAAATTTTTTCGAAATTTTTTTGGTGGAGGTGCGTATTGTTTTTAACGAAGACAAAGAACTTGTTCAACATATTCAAAGGAGAAAGAAAAATGAAACAAAAAATGTTGTTCACAAAAACCGGATTTGTTTTGAGTCTTATCGCTTGTGTCAGTTTTATCATGGTGTCACAGACTTCTATTGCTCAAGAACAAGAAGAATATTTGCTGCGCGCCGAAGTCAATTCACCTAATGGAGAGGCGGTGAGAATATCTGCTCCTCTATCACTAATCAATACTTTGTACGATGTCATGCCGAAAGAAATTTTTCAGATTTGCAAAAAATTAAAACTCAATCCGGACGTGATCACGAATGAACTGGTCAAAATGGAAGGCGGGGACATCGTGCGGATTACCGGCCGAGAAAATATTCGGGTTTGGATTGATACGGTTGATGAAGATAACGAAAAAGATTTGAATTTCGTCCGGGTATATGTTAAAGAAGACCGTGACGAGATAAATGTTTGTGTGCCTCGCGGTTTGGTCCAGCTCACTGGCCAGGTGATTAAAAAATTGGGATTGGCCGACGAGTTTCTGGAATTGCCAGACGAAATCCGTAAATTGAGAATTGAGGAATCCTTATAGAGAGACAATGGGGTGCGGACATCCTGTCCGTTTCTATATTCTTGTATGTTAGCTTTTCGCACACCCGTGTGGGTAATCCGCCGCGGCGGACACGCTCCCACGGGTCGGGCATCTTGCCCGCTTCTTTATAGCTTGGTTTTCCAGAAATCCCTTCATCCTGCGCGGGCACTAGGCTGATGCCCTTTTCCTGGTTACGTCAGAGATCGGAGTGATCCGCTTTTCAATTTGCTCCCCTATTTCAGACTGTGCCACCTTCAAATCATAGCGCTGTTGAAGATTGAGCCAAAGTTCCGGCCCGGTCTTAAAAAACCGGCCTAGTCGAAGCGCCATATCTGTTGTAATACGCCGCGTGTTATTTACAACCGCATTTACCCGCGCCGCCGGTATATCCAGTTCCCGCGCAAGTTTGTTCTGGCTCAAACCGAGCGGCTCCATGAACTCAGTCAGAAGAATGCTTCCCGGTGTTACTGGTTCCAACTTTTTAGCCATATTTATCGCCTCTCAGTGATAATCACATATTTCCACATCAAACACGTCCTGGTCTTCCCACCTAAAGCAAATTCTCCATTGATCGTTAATGCGGATACCCCACTGTCCTTCCCTGTTACCCTTGAGTTTCTCCAGCCGGTTTCCCGGTACCGCACGAAGCACGTCCAGGCCTATCGCTGCATCGAGCAACTCAAGCTTTTTCCGAGCCGACTCGGCGATAGAACGAAAACGCTTCACGTCTTCGTCATTAAACAGCCGCTCCGTATCTTTGGACCGAAAGGACCTAATCATATTTTATACCGTTTTCGTATATAATACAAACGGTATAACGTTGCGTAGAAAGGCTGTCAACCTCTCCGGAACCGGTCGGTTAGGCACGAAACTGTGATTGAAGTGGCAGCCAAGCCCAAGAATCAGCGTTCGGTTTCGCCGTTTCGCTCCTTTCTTCGCGGTGCTCAAACGGTTTTACGATCCGCCGCTTGTACGGGATGACTGCCGGACATCCTGTCCGCGTCTTGATAGTTGTGTGTAAACTTTTTCGCTCACATGTGTGGGCAACCTTTGGCACCC
>CAZXSQ010000311.1:0-3988 GCA_964643335.1 uncultured bacterium | reverse complement strand
CCCAATGGCTCGGCGGATGCGCTCCCCAATCAAGCCAATTTCAATCCGTTTGGTACCGGCCGTTCCGGCTGAGCCAATACCACATCCCCTTGATCGAGTACGAAACCGGTTATCAGCACTTCGGATACAAAATTGGCAATTTTTTTGGGTGGAAAGTTCACGACACAAATAACTTGCCGGTTGAGGAGTTCTTCTTTTTTATAGAACATGGTTATTTGCGCGCTGGATTGCTTGACTCCGATTTCTTCACCTAAGTCTACCCATAATTTGTAAGCCGGTTTTTTGGCCTTTGGGAAATCTTCTGCTCGAACAATTGTTCCTACACGAATATCTATTTTTTTAAAATCACTCCAGGTTATCGTTTCCATGGTTTAAATAGTGTTTTCCAATAATATTTACATGAGGATGTATTTATGAAACGATACCCTTTTTTATAGTTGCGAGGAAGGAAATCGGAAGATGGTGGGAAAACCTGCTGCAATTGTATGGTTCAGGCAAGATTTGCGGATAAGGGATAATCCAGCGTTGTATTATGCTGCAAAGCAAGGGCATTCTATTGTTCCGGTTTATATCTGGTCACCCAAAGAGGAAGGGAACTGGCCAGTTGGCGGTGCTGGTAAAGTTTGGCTGCATTATTCCCTTGAAAGTATCCAGGAAGAATTGCGAAAGAAAAAAACACAGCTTGTGATTCGAAAAGGTTCTGCTCTCTCAGTTATAAAAGAACTTGTTCAAGAATCGGAAGCCGATTCTGTTTATTGGAACAAGCGGTATGAACCTTCATCCAGGGAGCGCGATAATGCTCTTCAAGCGAAACTAAATAAACTCGGTATTGAAGTAAAAAGTTTCAACGGTTCGTTGATTTATGAACCGTGGGAAATCGAAACCAAAAGTGGAAATTGTTTCAAAGTGTTCACCCCTTTTTGGGAGGCGTTTAAATTGATGCCTGAAGCGGATAAGCCGCTGCCACTGCCTTCAAAGATACCCTCTCCATCTCATTGGCCGCAATCGATGGACTTGCAGGATTTGAAGCTGCTTCCTAAAAAAGATTGGGCTGGCGGGATTCGTGAGACTTGGGAATTTGGTGAACAGGGGGGCAGGAATCAATTAACACGATTTATAAAAGAACCGGTGAAGTCCTATTCAAAAAATCGAAACTATCCTGCCTGTTCAGGTACATCGAAGTTGTCACCGTATCTCCATTTTGGAGAGATTAGCCCAAGGCAGATTTGGCATGAGTTGAGAGAATTTGAAATAAGTGAAGGTAAGAAAATATTATCAGAAGAAATCTGGGCTTTTTTGCGGGAGTTGGGTTGGCGTGAGTTTTCCTATCATCTACTTTATCATTTTCCCCAAACTGCTGAAAAACCATTGAGAAGAGAATTCGCTTCATTCCCATGGAAGGTTGATAACAAACTGCTGCGAGCCTGGCAGAAAGGGCTGACCGGTTATCCAATCGTCGATGCCGGGATGCGCGAATTATGGACTACAGGTTGGATGCATAATCGTGTGAGGATGGTTGCCGCATCATTTTTGGTAAAAGATTTACTCCTTCCCTGGCAAAAGGGAGCCGAATGGTTTTGGGATACTCTTGTTGATGCGGATTTAGCTAACAATACAATGGGTTGGCAGTGGTCGGCTGGTTGTGGGGCGGATGCGGCGCCGTTTTTCCGGATATTCAATCCTGTGTTGCAGGGAGAGAAATTTGATCCCAATGGGGATTATGTACGGAAATGGATACCGGAATTGACCAATCTGCCAAATAAGTGGATTCATAAACCTTGGGAAGCGTCACAAGATGTTTTAAATAAGGCAGAGATTCAATTGGGGGAAGACTATCCTCTACCTGTTGTCGATCATCGGGAAGCACGGCAGCAGGCATTGGATGCTTTTCAGAAAATCAAGAAAAAATCATAACAGGATTATGGTAAAAAATATGAACGATAATAAGAACGATTCAACAACAGAAGAACGTATTTCCAGCAAACCTTTGATTCTGCTCACCGGAGCGACAGGATACATTGGTGGAAGATTGCTGTCTTTATTGGAAGAAAAGCATCATCGGGTACGATGTCTGGCACGACATCCCGAGCATTTGAGTTCCCGTGTACAAGACACGACAGAAGTTTACCAAGGAGATGTTTTGGTCAAATCTTCTTTAACGGTTGCAATGAAGGATGTGGAAGTGGCCTATTATCTTGTTCACTCAATGGGATCGTCAGGGGGGTTCGAGGAGGAAGACCGTCAAGCCGCACAGAATTTCGGTGAAGCGGCATACCATGCAGGCGTGAAACGGATTATTTATCTTGGTGGACTGGGGGATACTTCTCTAGACTTGTCTCCCCATTTAAACAGCAGGCATGAAGTTGGTAATATCTTACGAGAATCGGAAGTGCAAGTGATTGAATTCCGTGCATCGATTATCATTGGCTCCGGCAGTCTTTCATTTGAAATGATCAGAGCGTTGGTAGAGAGGCTGCCGGTTATGATAACCCCCCGTTGGGTTTCGGTTCCGGCTCAACCATTGGCCATTAATGACTTACTGCAATATTTGGAAGCCGCTCTTTCTATAAAATTGTTCGTCAATCACATTTTTGAAATTGGTGGAAAAGATGTTGTGTCCTATGGCGACATCATGAGAGAGTATGCACACCAGCGTGGATTGAGACGCTTCATGATTCCTGTTCCTGTATTGACACCGTATCTTTCCAGCCTGTGGCTTGGATTGGTGACGCCGGTTTATGCCCGAATTGGTCGTAAATTGATTGATAGTATCAAAAATCCGACGGTGGTTCAAAATGATAAAGCTCGGGAAGTCTTTAAAATAGAAACCATGGGCATGAAAGATGCAATTGCTTCGGCTATGCGAAACGAGGATCAGGAAATCGCCCAGACCCGATGGTCAGATGCGCTTTCATCATCAGGACATGAGAAAGATTGGGGGACAGTGAGGTTCGGTTCACGAATTGTGGATTCGCGTCGTGTCAAAGTAGATGTTACCCCGGAATTGGCCTTTCAGCCGATACGGCGAATCGGAGGCAACACAGGCTGGTATTACGGGAACTGGCTTTGGAGAGTACGAGGATGGCTGGACCTGCTCGCTGGGGGAGTTGGTATCCGGCGGGGGCGGCGTCATCCTGAAGAACTCCATGTTGGGGAGACCGTGGATTGGTGGCGGGTGGAGCAGTATGTCCCGAATCAGTTGCTACGTTTATACGCCGAGATGAAAGTTCCCGGCCGGGCATGGCTGCAATTCGAAGTGGAAGAAAACAATCAGGGATCGGTTATCCGGCAAACGGCCATTTTCGATCCTTTGGGTTTATGGGGCTTGGTGTATTGGTATGGTCTTTATCCTGCGCATTACTTAATGTTTTCGGGGATGCTTCGTCAAATCGCAGAAGCCGCGAACCGGGAGGATACAAGTGAACGATAAGGTTTTAAATTGGTCTTTTTTAATGTTATTTGTTGGTGTATGTATTGGGGTTGAGATTATCGCTTCGGCATTGACGTTTCCATCGGTGAAAGACTGGTATCCCACATTGGAGAAACCGTCCTGGAATCCTCCCAAATGGTTGTTTGGACCGGTGTGGACATATTTATATCTCAGCATGGGGCTGGCCGCCTGGTTGGTGTGGAGGGAACGGCGAAATGCAGCCATCAAAGTACCGATGATTCTTTTTGGAGTGCAATTAGTTTTGAATTGTGCCTGGACGGCTATTTTCTTTGGGATGCAGAATATTGAACTTGGTTTTTATGAAATTGTGTTATTGTGGGTGGCCATTTTAATAACCACAGTTTCGTTTTGGAAAATCGAATGGATTGCGGGGGCCTTATTTATTCCATACTTGATCTGGGTGGGGTATGCGGCGGCATTAAATTTTTCTATTTGGAGAATGAATTTATAAATACTAAACTTTGGGGGAATAGGTGATCATGGACAAGTTATTTGTTTTAAGGGAGTTAAAGGAGTATCCAGAAATATTTGGGGCGG
>CAZXSQ010000310.1:0-8511 GCA_964643335.1 uncultured bacterium | reverse complement strand
CGGAGGCGAGGTCGAAGAAAGTATTATTCATTCTTACAGCAACAAACAACACGAAGGATTTCTCGGCCATGCCTATCTTGGCATGTGGGTGAACCTGGGGGCGGATACCAACAACAGCGATTTAAAAAATGATTACGGTATCGTGCGATGCTTCATCAATGGAGAACCTGTTTCCACTGGAAGCCAGTTCGTTGGCAGTACAATTGGGGATCACACCAAGAGCGGCATCAATTCGATGTTCAACACCGGCACTGTCATCGGAACCTGCTGCAATATTTTCGGCGCGGGATTCCCTCCGAAATACATCCCCTCATTCTCATGGGGAGGAGCAGAGAGAATGGTTGAATACCGCTTCGAGAAATGCATACAGGTCGCCAGACGGGTTATGGCCAGACGGGATATAGAACTCACTCAGGTAGAAGAGGATGTATTTCGTACGATCTACGAAATGACGGCTGAAAAACGAAAAGACTTCTTTGTACTGCATCAATAAACCATTTATTCAAACAAGGTTTCACCTTTCTCTGATATTTGTTATAATGGAGGCCATCTCTAAGGCCTTTAAGGGATGTTCGATCAGAGAATGACACAAAATAATGATCTAGTGAAAAAATTTTCGCTAAAACGGTTATGGGGGCGTCTGGTTTTCCGGTTCGCCGGCCGTAATATTCTATCCCATAAAACCATTCGTGTCCGGCGGTTTTACAACATAATCGGCCGTTTTTACGATTGGATATATACAGAGCATATTGAAGGCTACCGTAAATCGACTGAATTTGTAGTCCATTCTTATGTCTCGGAACAAGATGAGGTTTTAGACTTAGGCTGTGGAACTGGGGCGTTAAGTGAATTGGCCGCTTCTCAGGCAAAAAGAATTGTTGGTGTAGATCTGTCATTCGGCATGATTCAGCAAGCCGTCAAGAAACATAAAAATCTGCCAAACACCCATTTTATTGTCGGCGACTGCCGCTCCCTCCCTTTGGGAAAACAGTTTGACAAAATATTCTCCGGTTTTATGATGATTACACTGGGCCGGCAGGATCAAGATCAAACCCTTCGGGAACTATACTCCTTACTTACAAATAATGGAGAGGCCATCTTTCTGACTTCGAATGAGAATATTTCTCCACACTGGCTTTCTACAGAAGATTGGACATTATTGTGCCGGGAAGCGGGATTTCAAGAGGTAAATATCGAGGAAATTTTTGATTTTTTCAGGGTAATCAGAATACGTAAGCCACCGAAATCCTCTGAAAAACCAATTTCAGGGAAACCTGTTGCTTCTACGAGAGTTGAACCGTAGTTATATTAAAACCTATTGGTATTGAGTATACTATATGGACAATGTCATTTTAATCGATATTAATTTGCAATTCATAAACTGAAAGGGTTGAGAATGATGAATCGGGTAATTATTTTCCCATGTCTATTGCTGCTTGTCTGTTTGCTATTCGCCTGCATGACTCCTAAACGTGACAGAATGTCGGATGTTTATGTCATGGACGGCGTCATGCACCTGACCAACGAAGGAGAAACATTATACGCCATTGCAAATACTTACAATGTTTCTCCTCAGCTACTGCAACGCGTCAATCAAATCAAAAACGCTGAAGCCACTCTCAAACCAAATTCCCGGATTTTTATCCCGGGCGCCTCCGAATTGAAATACGTCAATATCGAGAAAAAAGAAGAAATCAAGCCGGACGGACTCTATCATCTGGTAGAACCCGGCCAGACTCTTTACGCCATTGCCAACGCGTATGATATTTCTCCACAGAAAATCAAGGAAGCCAATAATTTATCCAATAGTATGGATATCCAGGCTTGGCAGAAGCTTTGGATTCCCCATGCCAAAGAAGTCAAAGATGTAGAAGTACCAAAGGTAACTGTAATCACTGAAAAACCGATCAAGGAAATCACGAAAGAAGAACCTCGAGTCAAGGCCAAGGAAGTTCCACCCCCAAAACCAGAAAAAGAAGCGAAAGAAAAGGAAAAAGAAGCCCCCAAAAAAGTCGAATTTCCAAGGGAAGTAACCACTATCGGTCCGGAAAAATTCCAGTGGCCTTTGAAAGATGCTTTCCGGGTGTTAAGGCCTTTCAGCACTTCTTCCAACAACTACAATCCCGGAGTTGATCTTGGTTCTGAAATCGGCACACCGGTTTATGCGTCCGCTGACGGAGAAGCCGTGATTGTGGATCTGGACAGCAGCTTTGGGAATTATATCGTTCTCTACCACGGAGAAAGAAATGATTTAGGAATCTATACCATCTATTCCTATAACAAAGAAAATCTTATTCAGCTGGGGCAAAAAGTCGAACGTGGCGAAAAAATTGCAACAGTTGGCAATACCGGAAGACCTCCGATTCAAAATCAGGGGATTCTGCACTTCCAAATGCGTGAACGGGATAAGGCGCTGGACCCAACTAAATATTTGCCTCCATTGAATTAAAGCGTTATATGAACTACATTTTGATGATAAAATACCAATACTAATACAAATGTAATCTTCGGTTGATTTCCAAAAGGGGAATTTTCATGGTAACAGAACGGCGTGTATTTGATCGTGAGTTGGTCAATATTCCGTTTATTTACAGTTTGGATGAAGGGGACAGTTTTCAAGACGGTGAATGGAGGGAAGGCGTCACAGTGGATATTGGCCCGGTTTTAGTCGGGGGTCTGGCTTTCTACACCGAGGACAAGGATTTGAATGTTGGAGATTCCATAAGGCTTGCTCTATTTATGGACCTCGAGTTAAAAAAAATGTGGGAAACAGAAAGAGATGGCACTCCTCCAATTTATTATGGTAAGATTTGCCGTATAACCAATGACGGAAAAGGCAAAAAGGTAGCCATTGTCTTTAGAGGACTGGATCAAGAAGAGATGGAGGGTGAACAAATGACTGATGAAGTTACTCCATCAGAAACTGAATAATCAAAGTAGGGGCGGTTCGCGAACCGCCCCTACTTCGAACCGCCCTTACTCAAAATGTATGCAAATCCCTGTAAAAGTATTTTTATATTTTCTATTGCATCTATGCATGATATACCAACTCATTGAAGCAACCGGGATGATAAAAGGAGTTCATTGACTATGAGGATTTTAATTCATGACGATTATGAAGCACTAAGCAAATGGGTCGCGTATTTTGTCGCGGAGAAAATAAAACAATTCAATCCGAGTCCGGATAAACCTTTTGTATTGGGTCTGCCAACTGGCTCGTCTCCTATTGGAACCTATCAACATCTGGTTCATTTGCATAATGAGGGTATTATTTCATTTCAAAATGTCATTACCTTCAATATGGATGAATATGTGGGACTGAATGAAGAACATCCTGAAAGTTATCATCATTTTATGTGGTATCATTTATTCAGCCATGTAGATATTCCCCCTGAAAACGTCAATATCCTGGACGGTAACGCTCCTGATTTACAAAAGGAATGCGACGAGTATGAACAGAAAATCAAATCAGTGGGCGGCATCCATTTATTCCTGGGCGGAATCGGTCCTGACGGCCATATCGCCTTTAATGAACCCGGCTCTTCTCTTACTTCGCGAACCCGCATTAAAACTCTGACTCAGGATACCCGGTTGGCGAATGCACGCTTCTTCGACAACAATCCTAACAAGGTTCCCAAACTGGCATTAACGGTGGGGGTGGGCACTGTTATGGACGCAGAGGAAGTCCTGATTATTATTAATGGATACCACAAAGCGAAAGCACTGCAAAAAGTAGTGGAAGAAGGCGTCAACCACATGTGGACGGTCTCCATGCTGCAGTTGCACCGCCGTGGAATCATTGTCTGCGATGAAGACGCCACCATGGAACTAAGAGTGGGAACGGTAAAATACTTCAAGGAAATCGAAAAGGACAACCTTATTCTGCCCGATCTCTAATTTTATGAAAAAAGCTCAAGCATTGAATTGTGCATCAAACCATTCGTGGCAAGCATATTGTTCATGGTCAGTCTAGGTGCATTGCCGTGTACCTCGGTCACTTTACCGCCGGCTTCCTGAACAATAGGAATTAAGGGGGCGACATCCCATTCATGCATGGTAGCATCAATGGCCGCATCTGCCCGGCCCGTAGCGAGAAGAAAGTATCCGTAACAATCCCCCCAGGTTCTTTGTATGCCTGTTTCGACCAGGACTTTGATGAGAGCATTTTCACCTTGATATTTCAGAATATCACTGAATGAACTCGTGACTACAGTCGTCCGCTTCAATGTATCCACCTCCGAAACTTTACACCTTGCACCATTGCAATAACAACCGTGGCCCGATAAAGCAGCCAAGGTTTCTTTAAAAGCGGGAAATCGAATCACACCGATCTGGCTCATCCCCCCACTTTCTACAGCAACCATAGTACCAAACATGGGCACCCCCCGCACAAATGTCTTAGTCCCGTCGATGGGATCGAGAATCCATCGGATTCCGGAGGTTCCCTGCTTCTCTCCAAATTCTTCGCCCAAAATCCCATCTAGTGGGTATCTCTTTTCAATCTCGCCGCGCAAAAATTCTTCAGTTGTACGGTCGGCTATGGTGACCGGAGATTCATCGGACTTCACTTCAATATTGAAACCCGTGCGAAAATAATTCAACGTGATCTCCCCTGCTTGCTCTGCCAGATTAATGGCAAATTCAAAAAGCTCTCTCATTGAACTAACCTGCCTATAAGAAATGATATGTATTAAATTTATTGATGAGGAATAATTTGTTCGAAAAGATACAAACCGCTTTTACCTGGACAAACCAGGTCGGCATCACCATCCTTGTCAATATCCCCGATCGCCGGATGAAGTCCGAAACCCGCTGTTCCCCCTTCTTCCACGACAGACCGCTGCCACTCCTTTTTTTCTGAATCATAGGTATAAACATAAATGCATCGGGACTCGTTTCCCCCGGGATCCTTCCCGTTGTGGGCATGGTAACGTTTTCCTGTTACCAGATCCATCTTGCCGTCACATCCGACATCGATGAACTCCATGTAATGAGGCTGTGACCAGCTTTTATCAATCAGATGACGCTGCCAAGTTCGTTTTCCATCTTCATTATTCTGTTCCAACCAATAAATGCCATAATCGTGTCCCATGCCCCAAATAATATCATTCAATCCATCCCGGTCCACATCGTGAACCAGAATAGGGATACTGGTGGAGCCAAGTTCAAATTCAGGATGCCAACTCCAGGACATTTCCTTACCTTTTTTCTGCCCTTCATACCAACCATGAGGACTTATTATATCCATAATATCGTCATTGTTTACGTCACCAGCACCGATACCGTGACCCTTGCCTTCAGTTCCAATGGTGTGCTTGATCCAATAGTCATCTGCATTTCCAGATGATTGCTTTTCATACCAGGCTACAGTGGTGTTAATATCCGGCAGTAGATCCATGAGACCGTCTTGATTCAAATCAACAAAAATTGCTGTTTCCATGTTTCCCGGTTCATCGACAACATGTATTATCCATTCGCCTCCCTCAGAACCAGGATTTTCCCGCCACATTACCTGTTTGCTGAAATAAGCGACCGAGACGACATCCAAATCCCCGTCTCCGTCCACATCCTGAATTTCATTGGCAAAATCATTGTAATAGCCGTGAATTTCTTCCAACTCGACGATAAAATGCTTTTTCCAGTTTGGTGCCTCATACCAATAGGATCCACAGACGATATCTTTTCGTCCATCCTTATTGATATCACCGATGCCTGCAGCCTCAAAAGGAGAATCCGCATTGATAACATGTTTTTTCCACTCCACTTTACCCTTCTCAACTTTTTCCGACGCGAATCCCTGAAATCCCATGAGAATAACAAAGACCATACTCAAAACAGATTTTGTATAAAACAATTCTTTTGCAATCATCTTGTTATATACCCTTTCGTGAAGTTCATGCACAGAACTCATTTCGATTTGAACAGCAATCGATAAACATCCTTCATAAAACACGAAATCCATCTATAAGAGTCTAAACGATAATGCGGATATAAGACAAGAGTGGTGGATGCATTGCATAACAGGCGGGACGCCTGTCCTACCCTCTGCTTGTGGGAAAAACAGGCGGGACGCCTATCCTACCATCCACTGGAACCTGTTTTACCATCCACTGGTAGCCGGGTGTTCCCCTGTTGGGTAGCGCAAGCGTCCCGCCTGCAATGTTCTCCTGCGTTCTATGGTTTACTTCGGTGCATATAGAAAGAAGGGACGCTTAATCCAATCAGAACAATTATGCTGAACCAAACTAAGAGAATATATGGCCAATTCATCGCGATATAAGCCCCGATTCCAGGCAGTATGTTGACAATCCATATAAAGGTAAGTACTTTCCATAAATTATCCCGGCTGATCTCACTGTTCAAATCAAGCTCTTCGGGCAGTGTTGCCGTGCTGGCATTGCTTATGATTTGTTGCGGAGCCAATTCCAGGAAATAAAATATCAACCAGCTAATTTCGGCTGTACCAGCTACCATCGCAATGAACAACACAAGCAGCTTGCGGGAACGCTTTCCACAACGGGGACACATCGACAAGCGATACAGATTCCATATTTGATAAAAGGCGAGTCCAACCAACCATAATCCTAAGGTAAGACATCCAAGAAATAGGTGATAATTGCGCGATAAAGGTGGAGTGGACACCTCAAAGGAACTCTTGCAGCGGCGGCACTTGAAAACGTATTCTTCCATTCAATCTTTTTTATTAGATATGTTTAGATATGTTTTATACAACAACCAGTTAACAGGCCTAACTTAGTACTAATTCAAGCTAACATATAGAGTTTATAATTATCCAAAAAGTCTATACCCGGCTAAAATCAACAAAATAACATTCAATAAATGGGCAGTATCCGAATCGCAATGGGTATCCAGGAACCATGCATCTCCCCTCCAGCCGGCACTGACTGACATCGGTGCTGTAAATTCACGGAGTTCGTCAAAGAACGCCGAAATTTCGTTCTGTAATTCTTTATCATTATACCGCGCTTGCTCAAGTTCCAAAATTTGTTGAAACAATTCATGGGAGAGCACCATCTGTACATGTGCAGGTTGCTTGACTTTTTCTCTTAGATTTCTGATCTCTGGATTTCTTCCATCTGGTGTTTCAGTATTGCCGCTGGTTCCATTCAAATAATTAAGAGCGGCTGTTTCGGCGTCGAAAAGGTAGGTTACCGCATCTCGTTCAACCAGCATCAATTCCTGCAGACCCAACATTCTTGAAAATGGCCCGCCATTGAAATAATAAGCCGTCCCCGGTATTTTCGCAATTTCAATTTCTTCCGATTCCACAAACGGCATTCGATCAACTTTCGAGAAAAAACCGGATTCCGGATTAAACTGCGGAAAGGCAAACGCAATGGCAGGAGCATTGTTATAAAATCCAAAAAAATTGACGCCGGTAATTTTCCCTTTCGGAATCAAATTACTGAACATCATGAACTGAGGAAAACTACCAAAACGTTGAGAAAATTGTCTTCTTCCACCTCCAAATCCCATAGGATCAGGTCTGCCATTTCTCTTTGGGCGTTCTACATGTCGGGGATTGCCAGAGGATTCATTGCCGGTTTTTTTAGCAAAACGGGTGAATTCCTTGGGTTCATTTCTACTTTTCCGATTTGGCTCTGACTCCGGCATGTTTTCAGAGATTTCTTTCGTCGTGGATTGAATTGAATCGGTGGCTGAGGAAATACCGGTGTCCGGATATCGAAATGCCGCCTCGATCAACCCGACAGGATCCGCTTCGGTAAATGGGTACTGCACAACCGGTTCCCAATGATTAACCCATGGTGGCGCATTTTCGGCAGGAGCAATGATACTCATTTTGGTGACATTCCCGGTTAAACGGTAAAGGCACATCACTCGATTGACTCCGGACTGTGTAAGAAAAGAGGGAACTTTACCGGAGGGTCCCAAACTCACCGGGCCTTCATGGGCAGCATTCAAAAACAAGGCGACAGCCGTATCGGGATACTTCTCTAAGGCATGTATATGAGGTCCCGTTTTCTCCATAATATCTGGGGGCGGCGGCGAAGAGAACATTTTGCTGAAATGGGCTTTATTGTTGCTCAAACATAAAAAATTTTTTTCTGTCAGATAAGCCATTTCTCCAAATGGCAGAGAAATTGTATTGACCTCAAATGAATCAATATCCTCTTCCTGAGCCGCAGATTCAGGAAAAGTGGTCAGCAGTTGATCAATGAAGTTTTCGCTGTCACTCGCATTAAACAAATTGACGGCGGCGACAAAGCCGGGAATAGCGGATTTCTCTTCCGGGGGCATTAAAAATACGCGAATTTCCTTGGATATATTAGATAAGCCGGAAAGAGCAGGAGTAACCCCCTTTGGAAGTGAAGCAACGAACTCCTTCATGACTTTTGCGACCGTGTCCCGCTGGAAAAAATCGGAAAAAGCCTCCTTTTTCATCTGAATTTTTTCCATATCAGCCAATAGCCAGCAAGGGGAAACATTGGGAAGAACATTTTCAGAGAAATCAATTATGGAAAGAGAATT
>CAZXSQ010000309.1:2756-8520 GCA_964643335.1 uncultured bacterium | reverse complement strand
TTGCAGCTTGACATGTAAGTATATAAATGTTAGGTGAATTTAGCACTCTACAGTGTATTAATTGAAAGGAGTTTTTTCAAGTAGTTCAATCCAGTAATTTCCATTTAAACCTGAAAACCTGAAAAATAAGATTATTCCCCAATTTCTATCAAACGATATGTAAAACATTTTCTCACAAGTGACAGGATTATGTCAAGCATCTTTCAACGCATAAACACTTAAGATGACAACATAAAAACGCGGTCATTAACCATGTACCCCACAGCATAATTTAATGGAAGCCCCAGCGGGGCAACAGCATGTAACTGTGGGTGTGAAACCACGGTGGTAAACTAATTCCGAATAACAATGTCACCGTGGCTGCTCAGCCCGTTGGAAGGATCGTAAGGAAATCCCATGCCTTGCACTGCATCGTTGTATCCACCGCGAGAGACATCCGGCCCGGCTCCAATAATCACGTACTGCCCGTCTTTGAGCGGCTGAATCCCCATTCTTTCGGCATTGGTATTACCGGGTGCAAAAAAGGCCAGGCCGTAATCCAATCCTTGAATCTTTGGGTCTTCATCGGCATACATATACGCATAAGGTGGAATAATATCTTGCGGAATAAGATTACTCGCCCGGTCATCTCCGGTCGCGGGCGCAAAAAAAGGATCGAGTGGAATACCGGACATATAGGCGACGGGTGTGGTGAGTGGTGCCCAAAGTCCAGCCGTACCGCCCCGGTCATTATGGCTGCCTCCAACACCTTGAAAGTCATTACGCATCCTCTCCTGACCTTCCTCTCGATCATCATCCCAATAATCTACAAGAAGAATTCCGCGATCCAAGCGTAGCTGCTCCACGCCGGTTGAAAGGCTTTTCATATCAGCCTGAGCACGAGCGATTTTGGCCCGCATTTGCGCATTGAGAAAATTGGGCACGGCTATGGCGGCAAGGATTCCGATAATCGCTACCACAATAAGCAGTTCAATAAGTGTAAAACCAGACTTGGATAATAACATCACTATTCCTCCCATAAAGAAATACAATAATTTTATTACAAAGTAATTTTTGGCATTTTTATTTTCATAAACTCCGCTCACTTTTTTTGGCCAAATAAACGATATACCGCTTCTATTATAATGAAATAGGTTCGTATGTCTATTCATTTGATTTATTATTTATAGACTTCATATTGAATGCCGCAAATCTTTATAGCGGCAAGGAACCTGTATGACGAATTTACTTTGGGTAGTATTCCCCAAAAAAGAATGGCAAAATGAATCATAAATCGGGCCAAACTATTACTCGGGAGGAAAGAGATGGCGCATTCAATAAATCGGCGTAAATTTCTGAAAAACGCGGCGGCTTGGGGAGCACTGCCTTTACTGGCGGGTTCAGCTCATGCGCAAAACATGGATTCACCCAACAACCGGATTACGATGGGCTGCATCGGTATTGGGGGTCAAGGATTTGGCAATATGAGCCGTTTTCTCGGCAGTTCCGAAATTCAGGTTCTCGCTGTTTGCGATGTTTTCGGTCCGCACCGCGAGCGGGCAAAATACCGGGTTGATGATCAATACGGAAACCAGGATTGCATAATGTATAATGATTTTCGCAAACTGCTGGACCGTGATGATATCGACTGCGTTCTCGTATGCACCCCCGATCATTGGCATACACGTATAAACATATCCGCCTGTGAAGCCGGTAAAGATATTTACAGCGAAAAACCTTTAACGTTAACCATTGACGAGGGGAAAGCACTGGTTAAAGCAGTTCGCCGCTATGGCCGTATTTTCCAAGTCGGAAGTCAGCAGCGTTCCAGCAGTAATTTCCGCTTTGCCTGCGAACTTGTTCGCAGCGGCCGCATCGGCAAAGTACAAACCGTTAAAGTGTTTTTACCGAACGGTCCAACCGGCGGCTGGGAACCAAACAGTGATCCACCACCAGAGCTGGATTGGGACATGTATTTAGGCCCTGCACCCAAAGTTCCTTATAATAAGCAGCGAACCTTCTGGAACTTCCGCTGGTTCTGGGATTATTCAGGAGGCCAGATGACCGATTGGGGCGCCCACCACTTCGATATTGCCCAATGGGGATTGGGAACTGATCTTAGCGGCCCTATTTCTGTTGAAGGAACCGGTACATTACCAACCGACGGACTTTATGAAACTTACACCAGTTTCAACGTCACTTTCAAATACTCGAACGGTGTAACCATGATCGCCACCAATCCCGAACACGGAACGCGCTTTGAAGGTACGGATGGCTGGGTTCATGTCTGGCGAGGCGGGCTTGAAGCGAAACCGGAAGCTCTGCTTTACGAAAAACTCGGCCCCAACGATGTTCATCTGTATCGCAGTCCGGGGCATCATCAGGATTTCATCAATTGTATGCGTACTCGTCAACGTCCAATTTGCGATGTGGAAATCGGCCACCGCTCAGTATCCTGCGCCCATCTCGCCAATATTGCCCTGCAGCTGGGCCGCAAACTCGAGTGGGATCCGAAGAAAGAAGAATTCATAAACGATCCTGAAGCCAATCAATGGTTATTCCGGCCTTATCGTGCGCCCTGGTATTTATAAGGAGGTGAAATTGAGATGAAAAATATCAACAGAATAACGGCTGCTGTATCGATAATATGTTGTGCTTTTTTAACGGCATGGGGTCAGGAAAACGTTAATCCATTGGATCAATTGGCCTCTCCTGAAGCCGCAGTTCGGGAAAAAGCATGTAAGGCGTTGATAGAAAAAGGGCCTTTGATGCTCGACGTTCTCTTTGAGCGAATGGACACTGAAAATACTACCGAGCGAAAATGGCTCGAACGCACAGCGGAGAAAATAGTCTACCAGATCTGCCGTCCGGGTGCTGATCTTGAAAAAGATAATGCTGAACGTGCACTGTTGCGTATAATCCGCTCCGGCTATCCCCGGCAGCGCACTCAGCTGGCCTGTATCTTGTTGTCACTAATCGGCACTAAAACGTCTGTACCCACCCTTGAACTTTGCTTGGCTGAGAAAAATATTCGTGAACCCGCACGCTACGCTCTTGAACGCATTGAGGCGCCGGAAGCGACTGCCGCTCTTATCCGAGCACTCGATTATGCAAATGAAGCAGCGTGGAAAGCGGCTTTGATCAAAACGTTAGGTGCCAAAGGCGATTTGAAAGGATTGCCCGCTGTCTTGAAACGCTTTAGGGAATCAAACCAATCTGTCCGTTTAACCGCTATTAACGCCGCAAGCCGCCTTCCCGCCTCCCAATCACGTTCCGCCCTTATGAAAGTATGGAACAATAGCCAAGGGGAAACACAAAACACAGCCGCCGATGCGCTGCTCGTTTTGGCTGAACATTGGTTGGATAAAGGCAAGCAAAGCGATGCGGTTAAGATATATCGACCCATGTTTTATCAATATAATAACTCACTCTGGCGCTACGCCGGTCTAGCCGGTCTTGCCCAATCAATGGGTGAAGAAGCCTTGCCCGAATTAACCGCATCGGTTATGAGCAACGATCAAGAATTGCGCGGTGTGGCAATGGATCATCTAGCCCGCATACCCGGTCAGAAAGTAACACGCACCGTGGTTGAACTTTTGCCCCGTGTTGATGACGAGGATAAAAAACTCGATCTGGTTCGTTTACAGCAAAAACGGGATGATCCGGCTGTAAGTGAAGCTCTGCCTGTCCTTATGCAAATCGTGACACAATCCAGCGGTGAATTGAGAACAGCCGCTGCATCTGCCTTGACTAATTTACCTGAAGACCATGTCAATCAAGAAATACGTAAAGCAATCATCAGCTCCTCCTTCGCAGTACAAGCCACTTTGATACGGGTGTTAGGAGATCGCGGGGATCAACGCGCTGTGAATTTAATTATCTCCAAAGCGAAAAGCGGCGATACAGACGTTCAAATCGCAGCGCTAGAAGTTTTAGGCATGTTTGAGCCTCCGTCTGCCGTGCCTGTGCTTAGAACCGCCATGAAAAATAATAACCCGCAAATCAGAAATACCGCAGCCGCCGCTGCTGCACAAGTGGCTGAATCGCTGCAAAAAGCGGGACAGAAACAAAAAGCAATCAATCTTTGTGTCGAGGCTGCCCGCTCGGCATCCGATCTCACAACCATTCGCCATTTGGTTGAACGCCTCCGGTCGTTAGGCGCTGCGGAGTATGTTGCTGAAATGGCTCAGCGCAGCGGTTTCGTAGTGAATTGGTGGGCTCTAGGGCCGTTGCCTAATCGTGAAACATTACTTCAGGAGGATTACATCGATACCTCCCAACCGGTAAATATTACAAAACCAATCGAAGTGGAGGGCAAAGAATATCGATGGAAACACGTAATTCTCGAGGATCCATCCGGCCAGTTGAATCTAGAAAGAATCGTTGCGCGTCAGAATAATGTCGGCGCTTACCTTTATGCTGAAATTCACAGTACGGATGAACAAGAAGCGGTTTTCAAAATCGGCAGCGACGACGATGTTTTCTGTTGGCTGAATGGTGAACTGGTTCATAAATTCGAGGGAAGCCGCGGATGGAGACCTGATCAAGACGTAGTCAATGTCCAATTAAAGCAAGGGACGAATTGGATATTAATGAAAGTGCTTAACGGAGGCGCACAGTGGGCTGCAAGCCTGCGTATAACAGATCAACATGGTACCCCATTGATGCTGCAGCCGCAAGTGAATCCATAAAAGTAAACTAAAAATCCCGTAGGGATGACAGCATGTAACCGTGGGTGTAAACCCACGGCACAAATAGAAGGAGTCAAAAATGTACAGGCGAAGTTTTATCAAAAAATGCACTGCCCTATCCGGCTTATCGTTCACCCAATCTCCTTTACTTGCTATGAATAAAAGAGATGCAAATGACCGCATCACCATTGCGATGATTGGTGTTCGAGGACGAGGTAATGCTCTGCTCAATGCTTTCGCAGAAAAACCCGATGTCGATGTGAAATATGTTTGCGATGTGGACAGCAAAGTCTTAAACCAGCGAACCGAGGAAATCACTACACAAATCAATAAACGTCCACAAACAATAAAAGATTTCCGCCATGCCATCGATGACAACGATGTGGATGCCATCGTTCTGGGCACGCCGGATCATTGGCATGCTATTCCAACCATAATGGCGTGTCAGGCGGGCAAAGATGTGTTTGTTGAAAAACCGGACGGTCATAACCTTCTCGAAGGGCGAACCATGGTAGCCGCGGCCAAAAAATATGAACGAGTTATTCAATTGGGAACCCAAAGCCGAAGCCGGGAATTCATCCAGAGGGCCATCGCCTATGTTCGTGAAGGCCATCTGGGCCGCGTACGTTTTGCTAAAGCGTGGGAAAGCGCCAAGCAGGGAAGTATTGGGCATCCCTCTGACAGCGAGCCACCCGATCATGTTGATTATGATTTCTGGCTGGGACCGGCGCCAAAACGGCCATTCAATATTCGCCGGTTTCATTCAAACTGGCGCTGGTTTTTTGACTACGGTACTGGTGATTTGGGTAACGACGGTGTTCATCGATTAGACGTCACACGCTGGGCTTTGGATAATGCCATCCTGGCTCAACATGAGGAACCGCTGGGTTGGCCGACATCGGTTTCAGCAATGGGCGGAAAATATTATTTCGATGACGATCAGGAATGGCCTGATACGCTGATGGTTTCCTATGATTACCCCGGCTATGTTATGACTTACGAACTGAGGATCTGGACTCCGTATACTTACCAAGGTGAACACGAAGGCTCTCTGGTTTATGGCGACAAAGGTTATATGGTGATTGGAAACACAA
>CAZXSQ010000309.1:0-2746 GCA_964643335.1 uncultured bacterium | reverse complement strand
AGAGCTTACGATGCAAAGGGAGACGTAGTGAAGCAAGACAGCGGAGGAGATAACACCGCCGGTCATGTCCAAAGCTTTTTAGACTGCATGAGAACCAGAGAAAAACCCACAGCGGATTTAGAAACAGTTGGGCATCCATCAAGTGCATTATGTCACCTCGGCAACGCCGCCTGGCGCGCAGGTCGAAGCCTGAAGTTTGATCCTGAAACCTACACGTTCACCAATGACAAAGAGGCTAATCAATATCTCACCCGGCCACACTACCGAGAACCCTGGAGCTTACCGGAAATAAATCAAATTTAACGATATCCTGCAACTGTAAAAGATTTTATGTTGTATTGATTCTGGAAATAATTCTCATATTATCGGATAAAAATTTTCTGCAAGTTCTCAGAATAAGGTGCCCTTAGTGATGTATCGAAGGGATGGGCGGCCTCGTTAAGGGGGACACCGCGTACTTCGATGTCGGAAAGTTTATTGGTCCCGAGTCCGGCTTTGGCGGCTAGTAGTAAGTGGTTATCGCAGTGAGCAAAGGGGATTGTGCCTTTTTTAGCTTCTGGGTCTAATCCCATGACAACCATTCCTACTGCGTCGGTACATACCGGATTTAATCCTGCGATGAGCACACCCGGTTTGATTGGCTTCGCGTTGCGGCACCAATAGCCTTCGCCGCCTTGCATGGTTTCGATTCCATCGATAATGGATAAATGGATGGGTCTTGCGCCAGTTAGATCAGCGACAACGCGTGGAACAATATATCCGCCTTCTCTCGGTGAATCCGGGTCGACTTCTTCGATATCCGTCGCGGGCTTTTTACGGCCGACATGGAGGATACTTCTGGCGCTGTGAGCGTCTTCGGTTCCGGCGTCCGCGCCGTAAATGGCATTTGGGGTGATGCCAAACATATTTTTCATCGCCAGCGTAACTCCGGCAGTGATATGTTCCTTCAGCTTCGCGATGGAGATACACACATCGTTCTCGATGTACGCCTTATTCACATCATAAGCAGGGTAGGAATAACCGCCCCACGGCACTTCTATTCGGCCATATTGATCCCACGAGCCTTTGTTTCGTGTATCTTCAATCCGCACATCCTTGGCCGAACTTTTCAAAGCGGCAAGATCCCAGCCCGCCCATGCGAATACCTCTTCTTTCGGGCGGTTGAACAAAAGGCTTTCGACAATGGTAATCCGCTTTGCCCCCGCTTGATCAAGCAGTTTGCACACCGCCAGCACTACATCGAGGTGTGTGTGAAAAGTGAGCCTAGCCGGAAGCTCGCCTACTTCCCTGCGCGGATCCCCAGTCATATTCACTTTTATGCAAACACTCTTCCCTTTAACCAGACTGCCGATCCCGCCAATGAGATTGAACAATTTCGCAACAGCAGGAAGCACGGCCTCGCCATAAGAAGCGCATTTTCCAACCGCCACCGGTTTCATCGGTAGGCTTGATGCAGCTGCGTTCGATAATCCATACAAGCCCATAGCAGAAGCTGCTGCCCCCATCGACAAATTCAGAAAACCACGCCTATTCATTTTTCTATGTTCATTCATTATCGTTATCTCCTGATGCCCAGTGATAGTTACCGCTAATTTAACGCAAAGACACTAAGATGCAATGGATTTTCGTTCTTCACATCTTTGCGCATCTGCGTCTTTGCGTTCAAAAATAGTTCATACACTCTACGGGGATTCACGATTCTGATTACTGTCGCTTTTCCAAATATACCTCCAATATATTGCAGATGAATTACATATTCTATTTATTGAATAGGATAACCGCCATACTCGTTAATGACATCGTCGATCTTTTCCATCAACTGTATGGTTTCCTGAATGGCTGAAATGATGAGTTGGTAATGTGTCAAATCGTCATAACTTAACCGGCGTCCCTTCCGGTCTTTCAATCATTTATGGCAAACCTAGTAGCCACCAATTTGGAAATTCCAGATTTGCGGAGGAACTCCTTCAAAGTATTGTGTTTGATTGATCCATACACGGCCATTCTCTAATTCCTTGCCAGGTTCAGTATACTGCACTTTTTCCACAGTGTTCTCGCCGAATTTGGGAAAGTTTGTTATTAGCGGTGGCAATTTTGCTAAATGTTGTTGAGTGGTGTCATTGTCAATGTCACTACTATTGAGTAAATGAAGAAAGACCAGCCTTTCACCAATTTTGCTTAAAGATCGGAAAAGATTAAGGTTGAGGTAAGCGGTAAACGTGGAAAATCGATCTTCAAAAATTCGCTGTAACGTGAACGATAAGTAAGCGAGTGGAAGACAGCATACATATAATTGAATAAATATTCTTGGGCAAGATGGACTTTCCAATCTCGTACATCATTCCCTAAATTATATTCCAACCTTGCTTCCTCTGTTGAAAGAGACACAAAACGTTGACATGTTTTTTCAATTTCAAATTGTGAGAATTTGATTGTTAACGAATCTCTTGCTGTTACTATCCCTACAGAATTGACAGGGAATATATGAGATAATTTATAACCAATTTCATATTCTTTTAGTAATTCACCGTCTTGAGGTACAAATAAATAAAAAGGCTTTGATGGTTTTAATTGAGTTCATTTTGTCTTTCGAATGTCATGATTAAATAACCAATGGTATTTACCATTAATTAAATTAGAAAATTCGTAACAGTTTACCCATCTGAAGAAAAATTTTCAAAATAAATTACATTTACTGTAATTTCCCCTTGACAAATGACCTCACTGAAGCTTGTATTATACGTAT
>CAZXSQ010000308.1:6538-8531 GCA_964643335.1 uncultured bacterium | reverse complement strand
TGGATAATGAAAAAATCACCTTTCGGCGAAAATTCTGCATCCAACATTCTATCACCTAAATAACCGGATTCTTCATTTGGTGCTTTTGGATTTAGTTGAATTATAATATTTCCTGTCTGAGAATTCCATAAAATAATTGTATACCAATTATGTTCACTAAATCCATAAGGAAAACGTATTGAATAACTAAAGTTTACTATTCCGAAAATTAGATTTTTATTCGTAAAATAAAATAATCTATAAATACTTTGAGTTTGATCTTTTTTTTCGACAATTGGTTCACCTTTATCTAAATTTATTTCATGATCATTAATGACAACAACAAACCCTTCATGTTCTAAATTGCCAGAATTCCAATCCTTTAATTCACCATCAATTTTTTCTACAATTACTTTTTGATCGATATCAAATGTGCAGTTGACATAATATCCCAAACGAAAATAACCTCTCTCAGGTGATGCCCAGAAAGAAGTGCTTCCACTGCATATGTTGAGCAATTCAGAATTTTGAAACTCAAGAAAGTAAATATCCGCGTATGAACCGAATTCAATTAAAGATTGCGGCATATTCGACTCATCCCATTGTATAATAGATGCTGGTTCAACAACATCAATGTTGGCTTTAACTTCATTGATATTTAATAAAAAACAGGAGAGTAATAACAAATTGATTTTTAGCATGATAAAATACCTATTGAATAAAGAAAATTTCGAAAGGAGAACTCAATTCATGAGTTCTCCTTTCAGTGTAATTTAAGGATATGTTCCATATAGGAATCAATTATTCAACATAATCAATTCTTACATAACGGCGATAGAGATCCCCTACATTTCCATCGTTAAGCTTAAAATAATAAAGTTTGTTAAACTGGGAGGTGAGTGTATCATGGCCTGTATCACCTATAAGTGTGGGATACAAATACCCATCTGACCATTCATTAATTTGCATACCCATATCCCAATCGGCTAAATTCGAACCCGTATGAATGAAAATACCACGGGGGTCATTCCCTCCATGGGTCATCGTTACATACGGCCGGTTAAGGTTTGCGCATTCAGCGAGTTCCGTATTATAACTCACCTTCGGAAAAGCACGCCATACACCATTATCGTGCGGTTGATCTGTCCTTTTACCATTGACTACTTTGGCATTCGAGACGGCACTAAACTCACCGCCGACACCCTGTTCGGTGAAGTTTGCACCAGCATCCCACTGACTGGTGTTATCCTCTTTAAATTTCGCGGCTTTGTATCAGATTCCTATCCGATTCTGAGCCTTCCAGCGCAACCACATTCTCATTCAAATCTCTCCACTCGACCTCATCCCGTTGATTCACGAAGTCGAACAATTCCGTAATCGGTTGAGCATAACTCGCTCCCACAACACCAAACATCACGGCAAAACCTGCCAGTAAACTGATTGCTGATTGAGTTTGTACTTTCATCGCACTTTCCTCCAAATTCTTGATTTTATTCAGGTTTTCAAAAACTCTCGGCCAAAAGGTTTTCAGCGAAACAACCCAAAAATCAATTACGATTTGGAGGACCACGTGAAAATACGATCTCAATACGCACAATTTTAGCTTGACAAGCACAGCTCACCCGTGCTTGAATAAGTGCAGGCAGGCTACCCATCGGTAGTCTCCTTTCCGGGGTTGCACATCGTATCGGCCGTCAAACCTTGGCGGTGTGCTTCCCCTTTTTTATGATTGACGAAACATTTTAATCCGGCATCAAAAAAACCTCGACTTTACTAAGTATTCAAGAAATCATCTATACTATAAGCACAAAAACATTGCTTTGTCAAGAAAAAACATATTTTTTTAGGGATTTAGTTATGGGGAGGGGGTAAAACGATTATAACATGTTGAATTATTGATATTTAGAGCATTAGAACAGGTCACAGGTTTAAAGGACGAGAGGTGGGTTACGCCTAGCGGCTAACCCACCCTGAAAAATTACTATTTCTATTCTACCGTTTTTTGAATGGCTTT
>CAZXSQ010000308.1:0-6528 GCA_964643335.1 uncultured bacterium | reverse complement strand
CCAGAACGATCCGGTCGCTGACACCGATGTTGTCCCAGTTAAATGGGCGGTTTTCCTGCTTGCATTTAACCGATTCGTTTACCTCTTCCCGCAGATTGTATCGATCCCAAAGACCGATGCCGACGTTGGGTTCGAGATGGATGAAATTCCAATCAACGATCTCGCCTTCAAAGCGTCCTTTTTCATCCTGCAGAATGGGTTTCGAACCGATGCGTTTACCTTTTTCGTTGATGACCGGTTCAATGTCCACCAGGCGGCCGTACCGCTTGAAGACCGGAGAAATTAAATAATCGGACATCAAGTAATTGGGCCATCCGTAAGAGACGCCGCGCAGATCGGCCCCGATGGTTTTCCCAGTAGCTTGCTCCCATTCATGCCCGTGTTTCTTGACGTATTCGTTCATGGCGTGCATGACTTTCGGTGCTTCACCATGAAGCCCGTTGAGGATCTGCTCACGGAATTTTTCCTGAATGAATTCCGGCAGCAGTTGCTCAAGCGTGCCGCCACGGCCCACGTTGGTCGCGACCTGCAGGCTGATCAACGATATCGGGAACGCCGTTTGGTATTCCTTATCCGGATGAGAGGATGAAGCGACAATACGCACCGAACCGTAAATCTGGGATTTGGGAAAGGTATCGCGATTCACCGGCGTGTTCCACTCCAGTACTTGCCGGTCAACGAAGCGCTGCATCAGTGTTTCACTCGCCCACATTTCAGGCGAAGTCAGCACAGCGGCCTGGATGACCACACTTTGAGAACGGGCAACATCGTAAATAAATTGGGCCGCGTTCTCCAATTCGTCTTCGTTAATCCGCGCCCGTATATCTTGAAGATCGAAGACCTTCAGGTTTCTAGCGCCGGATTCAGCCGCACCCTTGATTAGCACGATTGGGTGCTCTTTGGCAAATTTACGCAAACCAATGTAGCCTTTTTTGGAATAGCCTTCACGAATTCGCTCGACCATTTCATGCGGTTTAAAGTCTTTATTCCATTCAAAAAGCCAATCGATTTCTGGCGGCAGCTGCACTTCGGAATCTTCGGAATATATTTCAGGATAGACGGATTTATCATAGGTAAGATCAGTGTAGATGGAAGATTGAATGGTGGCGGGAATGCCTTCCCCTTCCATTTGGCCGTCGATATAAATCGGCAATCCATGGAACGGAATGATACTTCCACCAACGATGGGGGCAGGATCGCCGTTCTTTGCAAAACGGGCTGCTATTCGGATTCCTTTCGGAGTCAACGAACCGCTGGCTTTGGCGTCGTCGATCTTTTTCTTGATCTCGGGTTTCTTCAAGCCTCTAGATTTTAATGTTTCCGCATACTCATCTTCACTGATATAAAGATGTCCGTCTGTCAAGAGAATAACTTTTTTCTGCGCGCCTTCCACGCCGGCGAAATTATTGAAGCGGGTGATAATGATGTTGGTTCCTAAATGACCATTTTTACGCAGTTCCTGATTCAGGGTTGGGCCTTCGCGCAAAGCACGCGAAACGTGTGTCCTGCCGACGGGGAAAAGTATCCCCAAATTAACCCGCTTATCGGCTTCGATGATGTCTGGATCAAATTCCTGGAAGACTTCCGGCAGTGGGAAACCGTCACTTTTGATGAAGGAAATTTCACGCAGGTGGTTATAAGCGCGCCACTGAAGTTCTTCATCGCTGGGCGCGTTCGCGCCGATCGCCACCACTTTTTTGTTTCCCGTAAAGTTACCAAGCAAAGCGTCCTGGTCATCTTGATTCATATCCTGCACCTCCGTCCGGTGACTCATGACGTTCCGCAGATATTCGTACAACCAGGCATGACGTTCCACCGCCATGATATATTTTTCACGGGTGGGTATATCCATAAAACCGACCCCTCGTGAATAGGCCCAAGGCCAATACTCATACCAGTGATCGTTGATGGTTTCAGCAAAGAAATCGGTAATATTTTTCCAGCAGAGTGACACATCGACATCTTCGGGCAAAGCCAAAGCGAACTCGAGGGTTTGAGCCAGAGCGAAAGTGATATAAAACAGTTCGATCGCTTTTGTAATATCTTCGAGGCGATCCCGGTCACCTTGCACCGCCTCCGCCAGACGGGCGATACCGCCGATATCTTCATACCCGCCGGCCAGTTTTTTCAGTTCCTCGAAAATGATTTCTCTTCCGGTAAATACGGTTTCAAGGCCGGATAGCATTTGCCGTTTGATGGAACGTTCATCCGAGTTCGACTCTGGCATGTAGTCCATGAAGAGCCGTGCGAACGCGGCGCGTGTATGCCCGATGACTCGGCCAAATGTGCAATTGACATTGGATTGAAGCTCGCGCCGTTTGTCATCGTCTGTATCATATTTGTAGACTTTTTCAAGATTGCTTTTTATATCGGACATGCATTGAGTGGCTTTATTCCAACTTTCATTGAAAGCGGGGATTTGGCCCTCTTTGAAGCTGTCGCGGAAACCGTCTTCACGGTCATTGAAGGCCCGGGCGCGTTCGGCTCTGACTTTCAGTGCTTTGCGGCGTTCCAATGCTTCCCGAGCGGCGATTTCAACCGCCTTACTGGATGATTCAACCAGCATTTGCTGAGCAAATCGCTGGGTCTCAGGAACGTATTGAGGCCGAACCAGCTGCTGGTAAAGATCGCTTTGTTCGTTTTTGGAGAAGGGTTTTACATCGGCTGTGCTTTCTTCACCGGCATATCTTTCCAGTGTTCTTACCCCGCGTTCCCATATTTCCTGCCGTTCTTTTATGAACTTTTCCGGTTCACCGTTGACAAGAAATACACCGCCGATTCCGGCAAGCCAGGTTCCAAAATCCATCTTTTGCAGTGGGACACCGGCGCTGATTTTGGCCAAAGCCTGGCTGATGTAGTAATACCGCAGCTTCCATTTTTTGTACCGCTTCATCTTTTCTTCTTCGCGAAGCGCCTTGCCCGCTTCGTCATTGGCGGTAATTTCTTCACGCATGTAATGATAGAGATTCAACGCATCGTGAGCCGCCGATTCTCCCTGTTCCATGTCTTTGGCCATAGCGGCGGCTGAAACGGCATCAAATAGTTTCTCGGCACGGGAACGGCAGCGGTGCATGTCTTCGCGGATACGCTCCACATTCTGTCTGCCCAAACCGATGGCTCGATAAATCCCCTTCCGCCCGATTTTTTCGCAGGCGGCAAAGAAAAGCATGATGTCCAGATAAGTCAAAGCACGTCTGGCTCGTCCGGCGGCGCCGTCCGTGATGGCCAGGCAGCTGTGAGGATTGCCATTGCACATCAAAGTGATGACTTTTGGCATATCATCGAAAAGTCCCAGCAATTCGGGGAATGGAATCCCTGCATTGATTACATCGACGCCTTGAATATCCTTTTCATAATCGCGCCCCGGTCCTCGCATCTTGAGTACCAGCGCGTGAATGTGACCACCCACTTTTTCGATCAATTCATCCTGTTCTTCTTTAGGCAGTTGTTTGATTCCAGCCCATCGCCGCAGCTGGCCTCCATAGACTGTGGCGTTCGCCCGAATCTGGTCTTCGGTCAGTCCATAGTCACCTAGCACGACCTGTACTTGATTTCCGATTTCATCCAATTTGGTGTCAGTGACATAGAACAGCATATCCTGTGTCGAGGCCATGGTAATACCACTCATAATAATGTCACCAGGAGCTTTATGAGCAGGGAAGGCCTGTTTGAGACGATCGAGGGAGTCCTTGTCGTCCGGCGAAATGCGCATGGTCTGCAAGATGTGAGACACCGCACGTTTACCCACAGGATGATCTGTATCGGGATCGAAACCATAATTCATCAAGTAGGCGAGATTCTGCCCGTCCTCATCAAGTGAGTGCGTCAAATGCTCGCCAGTCTGTGCCAGAATTTCAAAAAGACGCATACCGGTGGAATAACGGACATCTTGAACTGGTTTGTATTCGGCGGACAGTGCAATGACTGCTTCGGATTCATCCGGACAATTCGGATTCTCTTCACGGGCTTCACGAATAGCATCGTATATCATCCATGCTTTGTAAAAGACCATAAACCGGTTGACCTGTTCGGCACGGATAATCATTTTTTCCACGCCCCACTGCGCGGCTAGATTGGCAATGAGTTTTGAACCGGAAGCGGTTTCATGCCATGGCTGCCCCAGATTTTCAATGGCATGGGAAATTTTGTTGATGTGGAAAACCAGCAGGTTCTCTTTCAAATCGAAGTACTGTTTTAATTGATTGTAAGCCAGGAGTTTTTGTGCTGCCCATCGCTGCCAGTCGAAATGGCACTCGAAATCGTTTTGACGCAGCAGCACTTCTTTGGCCAGTTTCATGACGCCTTCATGAAAGCGTTCCGGTATACCGATCTGCCGCAGTTTGACTTCGTTTTGCAGCGAGAGAACGAAGGCCAGGAAGAGACCATCTTTGGGAACACAATAACCACCATATCCCTCACCCGCAGGCGGGATCATTCTGTCGCCGCGAAGGTTCATCTGGTCGGCCATATCTTCCACATCGCCTTCTAGGACGGCCATGCATAATAGCGCCAAGGCGTTTGAACCGGCGAAGTGGGTGACACAAAGTGCGTTTTCGGATGTTTTTTGAATTTCGGCGTAGGCCAGAGCGGGTCTTTCTTCCACACCGCCTTCATTGATGAGGCTGTAAAATTCGAATCCGGCCTGCGCGGCCCAGCGGTCAGCGCCGCCGACCCATTGACTCCATTTGACCACCGAATCCCGTTCATTCTCTCCCAAATTGACACGGCTTGGTGTGTACAGTAGGTTGTAGCGCTTATTGCCGCCGGTTGCCTGATAGTAGTAAATCGGATTCTGAGTCTGATCGTTTAATTGATGGTTGGCCACAACATATTTGCGGGCGGTCGATTTGGCCAGCACGGTACGGACGCGGATGTAATTCTCAACTTGTGACTGCAGGCATCGTTCAGGATATTCCTCGATCAATTGTTCCAAAATTCTGCTACGGGCTTCGAAACGAACCAGTGCATCGAGTTCTTCCGAGTAATCGGCTTCTGAATCAATGACTTGTTTTTGAATCTGGTAGAGGCTGGCGTTCGGTTTTTTCTCACTCAGTTCCCGTACCCGTCGCTCAAAAGCCTTGCCATTGTTTTCCGCGACTTTGGGCACTGTGATTTGCAGTAGTTCTCTTTTGTGTTTCTCGATATATTGATCAACTTCTTTAGGATCACCAGCGTTGTCGTATCGGACTTTTCGATTGGTGTTCATTTCGTCCTGTTCGATCAATACCGCCAATTTAGAGGCTTCCTGCATTACCGGCTTGAACGAGGTCAACACAGTCAGAACCGCGGCGGGTTCAGGCAGCCGCTGCTGTGCCATGACTTCGTCGACAACGACACCCATGCCGAATTCCTCGATAACTTTTTTGCCAACGGTGAGGATGCGGGTGCGGAACTGGTTCATATATTTCTTGACTTCGTCTTCGAGGCCTTTGGCTCGGATAACATTGAATAGAGCAATCTCTTCTTCAATCCAGGTCTGGACATAGCCTTCGGTCATACCTGCGGATTCTGTGGTCAAGATATGCAAACTGGGAGTTTGGCGGGTGGGTTTATCTGCAATATTGAGTAACCGTTCTTTATCTTTAGCCAATGCTTTTTTGGATTTTATTTCATCGGCAGCGGCCGCTGTGATTGTTTTGGCCGATTGCTTTCGAAAGACGTTATTTAACGTAGAACCTTTTTTCGTTTCCATATAGGAGGGTAGAACACGCTCAAGAGCCTCAATCCGGCTGATGTCCTTGAGTTCGACCAACTGACCGACTTCGTCGATGCTGTCTTCATAAGCTTTCCCGAGCAAGGCGGCTATGGCAGCGATGCCTTCGAAAAGATCGTTATGATCAAGGATGGCGGTCCAGGCTGCATCGTCCTCGGATTGATCCGGATTTCGTTGACGGTATGTCTCGGCGGTTTCGCTTAAAATGGTATCGTTGCGGACGAGGAGCCGCCGAGCCAACCCGACATGTTCTGAATCCATGACGGCGTCGATGTTCCTGGCCCAGAATTCGGCGTGGAGGCGGAAGAAGGCTTCCATCGCTTCTTGATCCACTTCAGTTTCAATAACCTCGATGGTGGTTTCTTCACCACCGGCTTTGACTTTGCGCTGAACCACACGCTCATGGATGAAGAGTGGAATGGCTTCAATCCAATCATCCACATGAATGATCCAATGCGTATCTTCCGTTTCTCCCTTTTTACCATTCAGGCTGATGCGCCCCAATCCTGGGCTGGAGTACGTATAATGTCCGCCTTGGCGCACGAGATCGCGCAGGTCTTCTTCTTTGCCCGGATGCACATCGATGAACATGTTGGCGTGGGCCAGGTTAATGGTTTCAGCGGGATGAAGCCGCTGCATGAGGATAATATAAGCGGCGGGGGCTTTTTGTGTTTGTTCCAGTTCATCGCGAAAGTCGGCGGCCAGCCGGTACAACTTGCGTATGCCTGCCTGAATTTTGTCGAGGACTTTACTGCACATATCCGCATCTGGTCTGCCGACCATTCGTCGAGAAGCTTCGTCTTTATCGGAGAGCA
>CAZXSQ010000307.1:0-8539 GCA_964643335.1 uncultured bacterium | reverse complement strand
GTCAGCAAAACCATACTTGCAGAGAAAGAAAGTTGCGTTTGCACCATTCGTTTTTTATCCAGAATACGAACCAGGCGTTTTTGAATCTGGGTTTTTGTATTGACCAATCCTACCGAAGCCATTACAGATGCCGGTATACCATGCGCCTGTAATGCAATCCCTAGAAAGCCTTCACCGCAGTCTTTACGTGGTGAATTGGCTCCTTTTATAGCAATATCGTCACAGGCGTATTCCCGCTGCTGATCGATCAACCAATTGGTAATCCATACAACGGGATGAAAGAAGAAAAGGATGAGCAAAATTTTTTGCAAAATAACAACGGCATTATCATGCCGCCTGATATGAGCAAATTCATGCAACACAATCCACTGGATTTGCCTCACTGTAAAGCCAGAGGATAAATCTTCCGGAATAAGCAACACGGGCCGGAAAACACCCCAGACAACCGGCGTAACCACCCAGGAAGCAGTTAATAAACGAACCGGTTTTTTGATACCGGCGGTTTCCTGTAATCGGTTTAACGGAATCGGCAGCCTGGTTGCATCTATTCGCGATGCTTGTTGAATCAACTTAAAAGCACGCCATTGCATTAAGGCCAATCGGATGAATAATAGAAAAACAATGATCCCCCAAATTCCCATAAAAATTGTGAAAAGTGTAAACCTTGACCATAAAAATTGAGATTCAGCATGTATACCTGATTCTCTAATTTGGCGTGCTGTTTCTGCTTGAATAGTTACTGCTTCCCCCATTCTCATCTCAGGGATAAATGATCCATCTGAACTATTGAAAACTAATGAATTTTCAGGGATAAGCGAATTGAACAATCCTATCACAGAGATTTGGCCTGGTATGGCTAATTTCAATAACACTAATAGAAACAGGTAATATCCCAATTGAGCTGGCATCCGGTTCCGAAGCAAACGCCATAATACAACCATGACCAAAAGGATTATGGTGGAATCCAGAGTTTGATACCACATAAATGAAGCCCACCACTCTCCCCATTCATTGATCTGATTGATCATGATTCATTCTCCTCAAAAGAATCCAGAACCTTGCGCAGTTCCTGGATATCCTTGGCCGTGAGCTGGCTTTTTTTGATCATGTGAGAGAGAACTGGTCCAGACGTATCACGTAAGAAATTTTCAACCAGATTATCGGCGGCATGGAGCAACGATTTCATGGCCGGTTTTGCTGCTGTGTACAAATAACTGTTACCAACCTGAGTGGTTTTCAGATATCCTTTGTCGACTAACCGGGACAGCATTGTTTTGACGGTGCTGATGGTCCAATTGTTCGGTTCGCACACTTCCGAGCAAATATCACGCGCCGCACACGACTTTTTTCCCCAAACAACTTTCATGATTTTCCATTCAGCAGGACTTAATGGCTCGGATGATTTCTTTGGCATCGCCTACCTCTAATCCACTGGATTGGTCTATCAGCCACAATTGTGGTCTTAAAATAACCATATGTCAATAGCAAATATAAAAAAATAAGAAATTTTTTTCCCCAACCCCCTCCCGATTCTGCTACTGTAGTAGGCGGGAGGCCTACTCTACCACTAATTGAGACTATTTCTGTTCAGCCGATTCAATTTCGATGGCCAAAGACGACATGGGGGCCAGTTCGATGTTCCGGCTCCAAGATGCTTTGATGTATTGGGCCGGGGGCGGGACGTTTCCGGTTTCGGTACCGGTCCATTCGCGGGCGATAAGTTTTTTTCCCAAACCGTAAGTTGCTGCATTGAATGGCAATTGAATTTCGTGCGGCTTTTCATCTACGTTCACAAAGATTAATACTACTGCCTTACCGTCATCCCGATACCAGGCGCCGGAAAGAACGGTTGGTGTGGTAACGAACAAGTCTTTGGTAAACACCCAGTTGGCGGTGACTGTCGTTCCATCCGTCGTGATTTTCGGTGGCCGTGCCATCCGCCCGCGGGAAAGGTACCGGCGCAACACATAGCGGAGCCGGGCCTGGCGCTTCAGGAAAGGACCGGCAACCGGGTCATCGATCACCTCGGTGCGAATCCAACCGAGTTGCTCACCCCAAACCAGTGCCTGTGCGGTCTTCATCCGCATCGCCAATCCCTTCCAGGAATCCCATTTGTAGAGCCTGCCAAAGAGTTGAACCGATCCACCATAAATTGCATGGAAGAGCGGGATTGCATCGTTTCCATCCCGGTACCCTACCCAGGTCAGGTAACCGTCAAGCCGATTTACGTACGGCTCAGCAGCGCTTTCGGAAGTAAGAATCGTATCGAGGTGTTTTGCATCAAGACGGTTACGGATATGATCGAGCATCGGGCAATAGCCCTGTTTTGTCCACCAGCAGCCGCCACCGAGCGGATGCCCGTGTGACTTGTCGAAACATGGCACGGGTGCTTGTGCGGAGATCTGGTCGAAGTACACGCCGTCCGCATTGAACTCAGGACCTGCCAACCGTATGACCAGGTTTTCAATCTTTTTTGGCCACAGTGAGGTGGCCGGACACATGACACCGAATGTATTCCCACTGTAACTCTTGGTTTGTACTTCGCCATCCCGTGACTTGCACGCCGCAGGATGGGCCGTGGTCTTGAAATCTTCCAAATCGATGTCCCACAGATGAGCATTGATGTATGGCATAACACGGACGCCGGCCTGGTGCAGTTGCTTCACTCCCTCGGCAAAACCCTTCTTGGCAGGGAAATAATGGGGATAGTCATCGTCGAAAGCGATCTGGTGCCAGTTATACCAATGCACTGCACAAGGGATGTCCTCCATATACTCGGCAAACCGTTTCACTTTCGGCACGATTAAATTTTGGTCAATCGGTGGGCGGTTTCGCGGCCATGGACCGCCGATTTGAACCCAGACAGCGATATCCTTGAACCACTCGGGGGTATCCGGACGCCCGGTTTGCTTGCCACGAGGCCACCAGAAGGCTTCCTTTTTGACCCAACTGCGGTATATCTGAGCCAAATCAAACCAGTCCCCTTCGAACTTACGGACAACCACCTCGCCAGGCATTTCCCATCCTGTTCCTGATATACCCATGTTTGGTACGGGCCATTGCCAACGAATAGTAAGATTTCCTTGCTTGGAATTCATTTCAAGTTGTTTCGCAGAGGCATATGGATCATGAACTGCGACATAGGTTCCACCGGCCGGTCCATAGAAGCCGCTGCACTGCATCGACAGGCTGCCACTTGGGTATTTACCATTGTAGTCGAGAGGCTTTGACGCGCTATGCAAACGGCCACTGACAAAAGGGATGACCACCATATCTTCTTTGCCGACCGGAAATGACAGGTCTGGGAATGGTTACCTTCCATACAGATGCCTTGCCGCGATTTTGGATGTTAAGTTGCCATGCGGCACCCGTGGAGAGCTGCTTACCTGTCATTTGAAGAGTCAACTTCCTCAGTGGCCCAGAACCAAGTCCGTCCCACACAAGACGGGTATCCCCTGATTTCTTATCCTTCGTTACTTTTGGAGACAAACTCTTGGTGGTATTTGTGATCCGTGTTTGTTTACCGTCGGGCAATTCGATTACGACAGTCCAGCCGGGCGGTGCGAAATGCGCCAGTCGCTCGGATTGTGGACTGTTTGGCTTTTCCGAATTTTTGATACCTTCAGGTGATAACGCTATATGCAGAAAAGCCGGATAGGTCTTGCCGGTGGCACTGCCTTGGCCCTTCATGTGGCTGCCGAAGGTGATGCTGTCGCCGAAACAGAGAACGATTTCATCTTTCTTGATCCGATCTCGGAGAACTCTCGCCACTTCATCGGCTAGAAACCGATATCCTTTTGCTGTCAGATGAACTCCGTCCCGCGCACCAGAGTTTGCTTCACATCGGAGCAAGCAGCCTGCCTGATTCTCGACCGCAGAAGCCGGAGAATTTCCCGGACTTTCGGCTAGGAACCGAGCTCGCCAGTCTACCAGTATTGAACAGGTTTCCTGGGCTAGTTCACGGATGGCGGTGTTGTATTCGTCAAGATGTTCCTGAAGACGCTTCCGGTGCGGATGTCCGGGGTGACGCTCAATTAAGTAATCCGTGATCACCGGATGGATAGTGAGAAGAAGGACTGATTTGATCCCTGCTTTTTTCGCAGCGGAAATCATCGCTGCCAAATTCTTTTTGTATTCTTTCACGCCCACCAACTTGGAGGAGTTCATGGCGTCGTTCATGCCGAGAAATATGACCAGATGATCGGCTTTGCCAGCCAGTAACCGGTGTAGATGAGTCAAAGACTCGTAAGTGTTGGCTCCAGGCGTACCACAATTCTGTACTGATATTTTTTCTGGTGCCGCCGCTTCGCCTGTACTACCAGCCATGACGCAAAACAGTATGCTCCAGATTAGTCCCCGAGTAATCTTTTTCATTGCCAGTACTCCATTTGCAGAAGAAAAGTATAATAAATCGCTGCATTTCCTGCTGAATAATTAAGCGTACTTCGGAGGCAGCTGTCTGTGCAATGTTTAGACTCTGCGTGAACGTTTTCTATACTGTCCCAAAGAATCCGCTTATGTCATTATGTAACCGTTATCGGGATTTTTCCACGGTTCGAGCTGATAGCCGGATATCTATTTGTGTTATTGTCCATCGGTCAGCTGTACGGAGGAAAAAATAAGCTATGAGCGATCGTTGAGAATGATTCCATTGATTCCACTGGTTGAATTGATTCCACTAAACCTTTCGGGCCGGTAATTGTGAGCTTCGGCTTCGCTCCACTTCCATAGGCATCTAAAACAATCCAGGCATCTTCGGTGCCACTGGCGCAAACGTTAATCGTTTGACAATATTCTGTGTCCCGTTTCTGCAAATACGTGTTTCCGGACGCCCAAGCGACGCTTTCCCAGTTATTATAGGGATTGGATAAACTGCCATCTCCATCATCCGCTGCAGTAGGATCAATGTAATACGTAGCAGCCCGGCGGATTGGCTTTGTGTATCTTGACGATAGCAATCCATCTGAATACGGTTTAACCAAATAAACAGGGCCTGGTGGTTTAATCCCAGAGAGGGCAAAGCTACTAAAATCGATAACGTCCCCAATAACGGGAATCATACGTTTGATCTTCCCTGTGATTCTGGTGGAGATAATGACTGGGGGCTAGTGATCGGCGACGATAGCAAGGGATGGGCGGCTCCGGGTAAGGAATCTTGAAGCTGGAGCAAGCAACACTATGAATTAAAAAATTCACATTCTTTGTGTTTTCTTCAATCGAATTAAATGTTGTACAAATTCCTATTTGATCTATTCCATATTGGAGAGAAAAAAATGAAAAGACAACTTTTTATCGTGTTTCTATTATTGGTTTGTGTTGTATTTAGTTTTGCTGCTGAGGATATTCTATTTGCTGATTTTGAGGGGAAGGATTATGGGGATTGGATCGTCAAGGGGGCAGCCTTTGGATCTGGTCCTGCACAAGGAACCTTACAGGGTCAAATGAAGGTTTCAGGATTCGAGGATCAGCAACTGGTCAACACTTTTTACAATGGCGATGAAACTACAGGGACGTTGACTTCCCTTGAATTTATAATCGAGCGTCCTTATATAAAGTTTTTGATAGGTGGCGGGGGATATGACAATGAAACATGCATGAATCTTCTTATAGACGGAAAGGTCGTTCGTACCGCTACAGGTGATAATACAGAACCGGGTGGATCGGAAGCATTGAATCCACACTCATGGAACGTTTCTGAATATCAAGGTCAAACAGCGCAAATTCAGATTGCCGATCGACGATCTGGAGGATGGGGTCATATAAACATAGACCATATTGTCCAAAGCGACACACCAGTGCAAACCTTTCATGGCCTATCCCGTGAATTCAAGATAGATCATAAGTATCTTATTTTCCCTGTACGGAATAACACACCTATAAAGAAACTGACTCTCTCGGTCGAAAGGACTAAGGTTCGGGAAATGAATATTTCATTGGCCTCAAGCGAACCAGACTTTTGGGTTTATCTTAATGTCCGCGAGTTTTCAGATAAAACTGTTTCTTTAAGAGTTAACGATCTAAGAGAGAAACAACTTGAAGGTTTCTTCTCTATCCGGCAGGATGACACGTTTCCAGGCGAAGAAGACATGTATAAAGAAAAACTACGTCCACAGATCCATTTCAGTTCACGCCGGGGGTGGAATAACGATCCAAACGGGTTGATGTATTACGTTGGTGAGTATCACTTGTTTTACCAACATAATCCATACGGATGGCCATGGGGTAACATGACATGGGGTCATGCTGTGAGTACGGATCTTGTCCATTGGGAGGAACTGGGTGACGCCCTTCATCCCGACCAATTTGGAACGATGTTTTCAGGTTCGGGTGTAGTAGACTGGAACAATACGACTGGTTTTCAAACGGGTGATGAGCCTCCTTTAATATGCATATACACGAATGCGGGAGGCGCCAATGAATGGTCAAAAGGCAAGCCTTTCACGCAGGGAATTGCCTATAGCAATGACCACGGACGTTCTTGGACAAAATATGAGGGAAATCCAGTTCAAGGCCACCTGAACGCTGGCAACAGGGATCCTAAAGTCATCTGGTGGGAGGAAACGAAAGAATGGGTAATCGTGCTCTACCTGAAAGACAGTCGAATGGCATTCTTTCGGTCTCCGGACTTAAAACGGTGGGAATTGCAAAGCGTGATGGACGCTTTCCATGAGTGCCCCGAATTATTTGAACTCCCTATTATTGGTGATAATCAAGAAAGCAAGTGGATATTGTATGGAGCCTCTGGGGATTATTTCTTAGGCGACTTTGACGGCAGCCGATTTATTCCAGATGGCGAAGCGATTAGGTTTAATTACGGTAATTGCTTTTATGCGTCGCAAACGTTTAACAACATCCCAGAAGAGGATGGGCGTCGAATTCAATTCGGATGGGGGAGGAGCAATGTTGCACCTGGCATGCCATTCAATCAAATGATGACTTTCCCAGTTGTCTTAACTTTGCATTCAACAGAGGACGGCACACGAATGTTCGTCTATCCAGTCCGAGAGATTGAGAAACTATATACCAAGCATTACAAATGGGAGAACATGAAAATCCAAAAAGACGAAATTGTCCAGATGCAAGGCGTTTCGGGTGAACTTTTCGACATCGATATTGAATTGAAAACTGGCAAGGCGGATGAAATCGGATTGATAATTCGTGGTGAAGAAATTGTTTACAATGTAATGAAAGAGCAACTTGTTTTCGGAAATAACGTGGCGCCACTCAAAACGGTAAATGGATGTATTCAATTACGGTGCATTGTCGATCGAACTTCACTTGAGATCTTTGCGAATCAAGGCAGGATATACATGCCATGCAAATTCCGGCCGGATGAAGAAGAGAAAACGATTGGGATATATGCGCGAGGTGGTGAAGCGGAAACTTTGTCCATCCAAATATATGAACTTCAATCGATTTGGCAGTAAGTTTAATATCAGAAGGGAGTTTTTTTAATGAAACATTCCATGTGCAAATGTCTATTCAGTATTTGTTTTATGCTTTTTGTAGTTAATGACGGTTCTACAGAACAGCAACTGGCCTTTCCCTGAGCAGAAGGATATGGGAGGTTTGCGAAAGGTGGCCGCGGAGGTGATGTCTACCATGTTACCAATCTCAACGATAACGAGCCTGGATCACTGCGGTATGGCATCGAAACCTGCAAGGGTCCGCGCACGGTCGTGTTTGATATCAGCAGTACCATCCAGTTGGAAGAGTCTCTGGAGCTGACCAGCAGCAACGTCACCATCGCCGGTCAGACTGCTCCCAGCGATGGCATCACGCTGAGGGATCATACTTTCAAGATTAAGAACTGCTCAGATGCCGTTTTTCGGTATATTCGAGTGCGTCTGGGTGATGCAAGTAAAACCTCAAGTGATACTGTTGCGGTTGAATACTCCCATGATGTGATTTTTGGACCATATCAATTCGACTTGGGGAGTGGATGGCAACATGGATACGGAATACATATTCAATTTTACGTTGCAATGGTCGATGTACGGCGAGGCATTGCATGAGGCAACGCATCACAAAGGCGGACATGCCATGTTGATGTCATTGCGAAAGACCAGCGGCAATGTATCATTGCATCACAACCTCTTTTTCAGCAGCCGCAACCGGCATTCTACCCTCGGCGGTGGCAAACTCGAACAATGCAATACGAAAGTCATCTTCGAGTTTCGCAATAACGTGCAGTACAATTGGAGCGGCTCTACCAACCTCGGAATTGGCCAGTTCAATCTCATCAATAACTACTATTTCCATCATCCAAATACACCTGGGTGTTCATGTCTTCAAAGATCTGGTGCCTTGCCGCTAAGCGGCCATCGATGTAGTACTCGAACCACTCCGCACTGGCAAACGCGATGCTGCCCAGAAAGTTTGTCAATGCCCGCCCATTCTGCTTATAGATAAGTCTTAATCCGCATTGCTTATTGGTTGTGGATGAATTGGAAAAATTAAACTTCTTGGATTGGATTTTCGTTATTTGCGTATTCCGGTTAAATCGGCATGGTGATCCGGAGATAAATCGGCTGGGGAT
>CAZXSQ010000306.1:0-8546 GCA_964643335.1 uncultured bacterium | reverse complement strand
TTACGGAAATCGGCTCGGTTTCAGTGGTGGCTTTTAATTTTTGCAGTTCTTCCGCGATCTGTTTGTTCTGTAATTTGAGCGTGATGGATTGTTCGAGAGCGGCGATTTGCTGATTATAAGTTAGATCGATGGTTTTCAGCAACTCCACCTGTGAATTTAAATTGGTAATGATTTCTGCGGGCGGTGTGGCCGATTCAATCTCTTTGATGTTCGCTTGAACCGCTTGGATATCTTTGGCCACTTCTTTCTGTTTTTCTTTGATCTCATCAATTAATTGCTGCGGATCGATTTCTGTAATAGGTGTAGCACTTTGAACTGTTTCAGTAGGAACAGGGGTGCTCGGAGTTTCCTGTGAACAGACCGCCAGGCACGATAAACCAATTAAAAATAACAGAATGAGGGTGGTGGTTATAAGTGAATTATATTTTGAGAACGGCATAAGTGACTCCTATTTCATATTATTTTGCATCATTGAGTTAAAGGATTCAGAAGGTTCGGATTTATTGAAAATAAATTTTAACTTTATTTTGTTGTAAAGGAAAGGAAGTAATTCATTGTCATGTATTGTGCTCCTATTGGGCAAGCGGGGACGCTTGCTTTCCCCCCTGGTATGTGGGGGGTTTACACCCTTGACGGGATTGCAAGGGTACAAACGGCGTACCCTTGGCATCCCGTGGTATCGGAGGACATGATATTTATTGATAGACGTTGTAATCGATTTCCTGGAAAATGGTATCTTTCCATTCCATCTCCTTCAAGAAATTTTCATCGATATTGCCGTTCTTAATTTGTTCATATAACACGTTGAAGCGATAAACATGTTCACGGGTGCGCCGGGTGGCGTAGGGGGTGGCGGTTCCGGTGGTCATGATGAAGGCCCAGTCGCTGCTTTGTGCAAGCAGTAATTCACGGGCGGCCTGATTTAAGGCTCTTTGCTGTAATCCGTCTGCATTGGGATATGCACTGGCCAATTCAACCATGTGCGTTTCACATTGATGCAGGTGGCGGTAAATCCAGTCATTGCTGCCGTTCAACCACACCTCGTAATATCCTTTGTCGCCCCACGATGAGGGAGCCGGTTGGATCGTTTGCAAGACGGAATGATTTTCCAGGTATTCACTGGGTGTTATGGACAGAATTTCGTTTTGATCGTGTGCCATTTTTCGTAACAGATACTCGATGAACATCGGTCCCTCAAACCACCAATGACCAAAGAGTTCGGCGTCATAGGGAGCGACAACAACGGGTGGCCGATCCAGAAATTGACGTAAATAATTTATTTGATGCTGCCGGTTAAATAAGAAATTCCCAGCGTGTTCGGCGGCACGTTCCCGAGCGATAGCTGGGCGGTAAGGTTGTTTATCGGCTAAATCGCACTCAGAACCGCCAGTGATTCGATGATATTTGAAACCGGTGTTACGCCGAATTCCGTCGCTGTGTAAATAGGGGTGTATGTAGTCATAGGGGGCATCATAACCTAAATCGCGATAGAATTCCCGATATTCGACATCGCCTGGATAGCCGACATCCCGGCTCCAGACCTGTTTTGAAGTTTCCATATCACGGGCAAAGGCGGCAACATTGGCGGGGGTGTAGATAGGGGCGAATACACCGAATTTAGGACGAGGAACCCCGTAGAGTATCCCGTGAGCGTCCAAAAAGAAAAAATTAATTTCTGCTTCGGCAAGGTAGTCGTCTATGCCTGTATCATAAGCACATTCGGGAAGCCACAAGCCGCGCGGTGGACGGCCAAAATGTTTTTCGTAATTTTTCTTGGCTATTTCAATTTGCGCGCGGATTGAGTTTGGCGTCAACATAAGCGGCAAAAAGCCGTGAGTCGCACCGCAGGTTATTATTTCAAGTACTCCTGCATCCTGAAAGCGTTTAAAACCTTCCAGCAGGTTCTTATGGTATTTATCTCGGAAAACTTCCAGAGAACGATGGAATATATGTTGATACATTTTTGCGGGTTCATGGAATTCCGCAAAACTTTTTTGTGAGGTGCGATGCACTTCTTTATCGGCCAGTTCGGTGTATTTTTCCAATAGTTGCTCATAGCGATTCATCAGGAGTGGATCGGCCAGCATTTCGCATAGGGGAGGAGTGAGAGACATCGTTATCCGAAATCGGGTGCCGTTTTCTAGCATCCGTTCAAAAGCGTCAAGCAGCGGGAGATAGGTTTCTGTGATCGCTTCATAAAGCCAGTCTTCTTCCAGAAAGTCCTCGTACTCAGGATGGCGGATAAAAGGTAGATGTGCATGCAGTACCATGCACAAATAGCCCGTCGGTTCGCTCATTTTTTAATACTCCTTAACGTGGCTGATTCAAGAGGAGAGAATTATATTCCCAACATAAACAGGGCCAGTAACCAGTTAGAAATTGATTCGCCCCTTAATTCATTGAAAGAAAATGCGGTTACATGGCAATGATTTATATATGTATTATATTAATTTTTCCTGTAAATAGTAGCGTAGAATTTGGTGAAAGAAGAAAAGAGGGCTTTTTAACCTTTCACCACCCCAATCGGTTCGAGTTTGTAGGCAACCTCAACCATGTGCTGTTGATGCCGCATCACGTCTTCGATGTTTTTGTAAGCGGCTGGGGCTTCGTCAATAATCTGATGTATTTTGGGAGTGGCCACGACCACATTTTTGATTTGTTTTTTAAACTCATGCTCAGAAATTTCTTTCTTTGCCTGTTTTCGCCCTTTCATTCGCCCAGCGCCGTGTGAACAAGAGGAGAATGAATCTGGAAATCCTTTCCCGATACCAATATAGCTGAATGTACCCATTGATCCTGGAATGGTGACATATTCACCTTCAAAAGCCCGCACCGCCCCTTTTCGATGAACCAAGACTCTTTTTCCGAAATGGGTTTCCCAGGCTGCATAATTGTGATGCGTTTTCACTTCAAATGTTTTTTCAACAGGTGTTCTTAACACTTCTTCCACAATGTTAAAAATATTTCGTTGCATATGTTGGCGGTTCTGCATAGCGAAATCCAAGGCCCATTGCATTTCGTTCAGATATTGCTCCGCCTCCGGTAGATCCAGCGTCAGGAAAGCATAATCTTTGGTCAATCCCAGATCCTTGGATGAGGTATACTCCTTAGCAATTTTGTGGTAATGGTTGGCGATTTTCAGCCCGATATTGCGTGAACCGGAATGCAGCATGATCCACAGCATATCCTCTTGATCCTTCTGGAATTCGATGAAATGATTTCCCCCACCCAAAGTGCCCAATTGATAGGGGATTTCATTCGCCAGTTCCATAACCACTGGCATGTCTTTTTTTAAGCGGGTTTTCTCTTTTCCTTTTACGCCGATTCGATCCAGTATCTCGCCTTGTTGGGGATGCTTATGGTGGCTGAAACCGAGAGGGATGCGGTGCATGACCGTTTCGGTAAGTGTGTTCAATTCTTTCAGCGCCTGCCAGTATTGAAGATTCGTCCGTGAAGCGATCATGCCGCAGCCGATATCCACACCGACAGCGTTAGGCATGACAGCGCCGTCCAAGGCCATGACACCACCTACAGGCATGGCATATCCTTGGTGGGCATCCGGCATCAAAGCGATATGTTTAAAAGCATGGGGCAGACTCGCGCAGTGTTCCGCCTGCTTCAACGTTTCGGTCTCGATGTCATCTAAAAATAGTAATATTGGTATTCCATTATTGGTTTTAATCTCACGCATTTTATTAGATTACCTGTGGTTTTTATTGTTTTGACGGTTTCTGTTGAAACAGAAGACAAGGGATGAAGTGACAGAAGAGGCTTTAAATTATTATACCACCATTAAGATAGAATGGGTTATTTAAACTATTTTTATTTCTGATTATTCATAATAATCCACATTCCAAGTATCCAACCTGGAATAATGCCGGTTTAATCTTTGATTAAAATCGTTCAAATCACGTTTTTGATCCGGAGTCCAAACGATTTCACAGAATGCGCAAAGGCGGGGGAACAACTGTTGATCCACCTTGGGTTGAGGAGCATGTTCTGTCCACATGGTGCATTCCGAGCCGAGGACGTGGCTGGCTTGTTCTGGCGTCAGTTCTTCAGGTACAGGATGGAAGGAATAGGTCTTTTCAAACGTTGTGACTGCCATCCAGTTGGGTTTGGAATCAGCTTGTTCTTGGGTTTGGGGATAATCAAAATAGACATACTGGTTTGGTGAGGAAATGACATCGTGTCCTTGTTTCGAAGCCTGGATAGCACCTTTCATGCCGCGCCAGGATTGGACGATGGCGGACGGAGGCAAATTACCCCCCTCTAAAATTTCATCCCAGCCGATCAGTCTTCGATCATGTTTGGCGAGAAACTTTTCGATACGTTGTATGAGATAACTTTGCAGTTGGTGTTCGTCCTTCAGGTTTTCTTCCTGCATTCGTTTTTGGCAGTGCGGACACTCTTCCCAATGATCTCGCGGCGCTTCGTCACCACCAATATGAATGTAAGGTGAGGGGAATATATTGATGATCTCTGCCAGCACGCCCTCCAGAAATTCAAAGGTGGATTCTTTTCCCGGACAGAAAACATCTTTAAAAATACCCCAATCGGTTTCAACCGAAATTGGTTTTCCATGGCAGGATAACTCAGGATAACTGGCGATGGCGGCTGAAGCGTGTCCGGGCATTTCGAATTCCGGCACCACTCGAATATAGCGGCTTTCAGCATAGTCGATAATCTCTTTGAGGTCTTGTTGTGTGTAATAGCCGCCGTATCGATTTTCACCTTCACCGCGCCAGGCTCCGATCTTTGTCAATTTCGGATACTTTTTGATTTCAATTCGCCAGCCTTGATCGTCGGTAAGGTGTAAATGCAATACATTCAGCTTGTGGTAGGATAAGAGGTCGATATACCGTATGATAAAATCTTTGGACATAAAATGCCGCGCGCAGTCCAGCAGCAATCCCCTCCATTGAAAGGAAGGTTTATCAGTAATTTCCAGACAGGGCAGTGAAAATCCGCCTTCTGGATTGGATTGAGTCTGGCTCAATAACAACTGCCGCAAGGTTTGCACACCATAAAAAAGTCCAGCCGGACTGGCCGCTTCTATAACGATTGATTCTGGGGTGATGGTAAACTTGTAACCTTCTTCACCTAAATCGGAGTGTGCTTGATTCAAGGACAATTGAAGTATCCCTGAGGTATTCTCAAAGCCATTATGTGTTATGGCTGGCACTTGTTTCAGATGCTGAGACAATATTTGGGACACTTTCTCCGCGATGGCTCGAACTGCTGCCGAACCGCTCATGATACCTATTTGCTTTAAAGTATTCAGATCAAATCGCTCATCCGATATATGTATACGATAAGGTTTGGGAATTAACGATAGCGTGTTTTCAGCCATGATTCCTTTTTCATTTGTATTTATATCTTGTTCAGATGCCTTTACCATAACAGACAATGACATAAGAAGCAAAGCAAGCAGGACAATAAATTTTGATGAAAACTGAAAATATTTTAAACTCATTCCGTTTCTCCTCGTTTATGATTGCGTAACTTCTCATTTTACAACAGCAAGCATCAGGAGTTAATATTTGATAACTGATCCTCACCAATATAAAACCGCTAAAGTAGAAATATTTAATAAGAGGTAAATTCCTTACAAAAAACATTTACTTTATCGTCCATTTATATTAAATTGGGGTTGATACGGTGTTGAGACGGGCATCCTGCCTCATTGCATCTCAGGGATTTTGCCTGCAACAAAAACAAGAAGCCCGCTTCCTGCCTGAATCTAAGACCGGGGATAGTGTTATGGTTTATAAACTGAATAAATCTAAGTGGTTATATATTCTAATTGTTCTGTCTTTATCCATCCCATGCACAGCTCAGGAAGATATCAATTTGGGGCGTGAAGTCAGTGGAACGTTGGCCCCCGAACAGCCCAATGTGATTTATACCTTCACTGCCTCAAGGGGGGAATTTCTTGAATTGACTTTGAATATAGAAGAGCGCGACTTTTCGCTCGCTGTGTCCGTGTTGGATGTTCTTGGTAATGTTGTGGCATATAGCGAAGGAACCAATTACCCTCAATTCGCCGGAGCGTATCTCCAATTCGAAGCCCCGGCATCGGGAACTTTTGAAATCCAAATTGAAACATTCGACTTAAATAGGTCCACTCCTTATACCTTGTCTCTCCGGCTTTTACCCGAAGACGAACAACGCCGAACGCTGCAATTGTTTGAAACCAAAAGCGGGATTATAGGCCCTGACTTGGATCAAGATGAATTCTTGATCTCGCTCCGCCGTGGTTCACCCGTTTTGTTTGTTGTTTCTACCCCAAACAATATTCTCGATTCATTAGTGGCGGTTATCGGGCCGGACGGCGAACTGGCGAATATCAATTACAACTTTTTTGGCACGTCATCTGTTCTGCTGTTTCATCCGGAAGTCAGCGGAAATTACATGGTTATTGTTGCAGGAGAATATGAGCAATCCGCCGGGCCTTATACGTTAATTGTGAATACCGTCCCCATTTTCTCGCCACCTTTTAGTACGATGGAAGAACTCATCATCTCCGGTGAGGCTTATGTCTTTGAGATGCAGCTGCAAAAAAGCAAGACCTATGAATTTTCAGTAACTGGCGTCGACGATTTCCGGCCTTTTATTGTGTTGACGGATAGATGGATGAATATGATATCCAGAAGTTCCCCCATGACCGATATCCCCGTGGCTACAATTCCAGGATTCACACCTCTTTTCGATGAGAGCCTTTACCTTTTTGTTTTGGGAGAAACAACCGAAATGGTGGGCAATTTTGGGGTGGATGTCATCGAAGTAGAGGACGAGGAACCGGGTATTGAACTCAGTCTGGCAAGTCCCTTTGCAGGAGTGATAGGTCCTCTTGGCGATGTGGACGGCTATTTATTCACGGCTGAAGAAGATGAGCGATATTCCATCCTGGTCAATCCGACATGGCATTTACTCGATCCAGCCGTAAAGATATTCGATCTGGAAGGAAACGAGATATTTTACAACGACGATTCGGCAGGAGGATTATTTTCTATTCTAAGCAACATAACATTTCCTTCATCCGGAGAATATCAGATCGAGGTTCTGGCTTCACCGGATCAACCGCGTGAACAGTATCAAACCGGCGTGTATGTGATCGAGCTGGCTACCGGTGCTGCATTCGATCAAGCAGCTCCGGTGATTTTTGAAGAGGATATCGAAGTGAATCAAATGCCAGGTACGGCGCAAATCAGCATTCCTACCTATGCAATCATGGATGACACATATCCTCTGTCTGCTACATTAACGTTCGACAAAGCGGATCGAACCGTAGATTTTGAAATTATGAAGGATTTGCCCGTTGAACTTGATCTCGATACTCCAACCGATGAAATTTTTTTCCTGGAAGTAACCGACTCGGCTGATAGTCAAAATACTTCCTCAGTGACCCTTCCGGCTCCCAGAGTGATAGCCACATTGGAAGGGACTCCTTATGGCATGGCTGTTGATCAGGATAACAATCTTTACATTACCGATGCCGATATTGGCGGGGTATATGAAGTTACCATTGAAGGTGCGACAGAATATGTACTCTTGAATCAAGGTTCAGGTGGAGGAGTACTCGGTCCCAATGCGTTGGCTTTTGACACAGAGGAGCATCTTTATCTCGCCAATGGATTTATGCATTCCATTGTCCGATTCATGCCGGACGGTGCGGTCGAAAGCGTTGCGGAGGGACTCAACTTCCCTGTCGATATCGCTTTCGATGAAGAAGGCGTGCTTTATGTTGCACAAATCGGCTCGGATACTGTCGATAGAATTTTAGATGACGGTACCGTAGAAACACTTGTTACCGGAATCCGCAATCCTAACGGGCTGGCTTTCTCTCCCAGCGGAGAACTTTATGTAAGCAACAATGATCGAGGTCAAAGCAGCATTTTCCGAATTCTTGATGATGGAACGGCTGAACCGTTTGTGTCTGAATTCGCTGAAACATTGCAAGGCATCGCTTTCGACCGTGATGGATTTTTATATGCCGCCGATGGAATTTCTGGTGTGGTTTACCGCATCTCTCCTGAAGGTGAATATAGGATTTTCACTCGCGGACTGTCCGGACCGGTTGATCTCGCCTTTGGTTACAATCAACATTCATCCACGTTGTTTGCCACAAATATGGGCATCGAAGCCCCAGGATTTTACGCCACCCAAGTGATTGCAATCCCCACCGCCCGCGAAGGCCTCCCCCTTCCCTACGGCTCCACCACGGAAGTCGATAATTGGTTTTTGTATTAGGAAATTATCATTCTCTATCAACCCCACATAACTATTTTTCCTGGCCCTCGGTTTGACCATTATAATAGGTATCACTGTTAGGCGGTTTTCTTGGGTTTTGCTTTCTCAATCAATGCTTTACAATCTTCAATTATTCTTTTTACATCTTTGCCGATTTCGAGCATTTCGGCTGGGGCTTTGATATCGCGTGGATCATCACCGATGTACAATCTCAATCCAACAATCAACGGCTCCAAAATCTTTGCGCTGGGTGAATCTTTCAGAATCTCGACCGACTCTTTGGCGTAGCCTTT
>CAZXSQ010000305.1:0-8552 GCA_964643335.1 uncultured bacterium | reverse complement strand
GTGCGGGTATGTTTGATTTTCAAGTTCTCGAAGATGTGATCATTGCCAAAAATATTTTGAATGACAAGGATTTAGATAAAAAACGCCCCCGTCCCTGGATGGCTTGATCAAGCGATATATAAGCACATTGATAACTTCATTCTCTCGTTCAAATAATGAAAATGAAGCATTAGAAAACATGGCCGACATTACGCATCCCCATGATCGTTTTTTCTTCAAAACCTTTTCCCAACCTGAATGGGTTGAAGATATTCTATTCCACAATTTCCCCCAAATTTCCTCTTATTTCGTTAAAGGAACATTGAAAAATACAGGCGAGACTTTCGTAAGTGAGGAATTACGTAAATATTATTCCGACTTACTTTATACCGTCCAATGTACAACTGGTGAAGAAGATTATATTTACATTTTGTTTGAACATAAAAGTTATCCAGAACCGGAAGTGGCTTTTGATCTTTTAAGGTATATGGTGCGGATATGGGAAAAAGTCAGGAAGAAAAATACTACTTTCCCAATTATAATTCCCATCGTATTTTACCATGGTAAGCAGCAATGGACATGTACCACGAATTTTACTGATTTGTTTATACAAGCCGGTGAATTGAACAATTTTATCCCCGATTTTCAATACTATCTTTATGATTTATCAGCATTTCGGGATGAAGATATAAAGGGAAGTATCTTGTCACAAGTGATTTTGCTTTTGTTCAAGTACATCTTTTCGGAAGATTTTGGGGATCAATTTATAAAGATATGTGAGTTACTGGGAAAACTGGATAATAAAAAAACTGCTTTGGAGTTTATGAAGACAGCACTAGAATATATTGGGAACGCAACGGATAAAATTACCGTGGAACAGATGCAGGAAGGAATCATCAAAGCGTTACCGGAGTCAGGAGGTAAACTCATGCCAACATTATTCGACCAATTACGAAAAGAAGGCCGGGAAGAGGGACGTGAGGAAGGACGGGAAGAAGGACGGGAAGAAGGTGAAATTATTGGTTTGAGAAAGGGATTGCTGGAAGCAATTCAATTAGGATTGGAAATTAAATTCGGGAATGAGGGATTATCATTATTTGAGCGAGTAAAAAGAATCGATTCGTTGGAAAAATTGGATGAGATTAAATTTGTTTTGCGAAAAGCTGATTCTTTAAACCAGGTTGAATCTTTATTATGAAAATATGAACAGATTCATATTATTCAAACGTCTTAGGCAGGAATTTATAGATTGTGATTTGATGGTATTTCTCACCGGGTTTGATCAGTGTGGATGGAAATTCCGGCTTGTTGGGTGAATCCGGGAAATGCTGGGTTTCAAGACAAAATCCATAGCGTTTACGGTACACTTGCCCTTTTCCCTCTTCGTTTCCATTTAAGAAATTTCCTGTGTAGAACTGTATACCCGGCTGGGTGGTATAAAACTCCAGTACACGGCCTGAATTAGGTTCAAACACCCTCCCACCGAAAGTCAATGCTCCGCTCTCTTCTTTATTCAATACAAAGTTATGATCGTATCCTCCCCCGATTTCAATCTGTTTATAATCTGATTCGATGTCTTTCCCGATTTTCTTGGGTTTAGTGAAATCCATCGGTGTTCCAGCAACGCTGCGAAGTTCACCGGTGGGAATCAGCGTCTCATCGACCGGAGTAAAACGGTCTGCGTTCAGCAGCATAATATGATTCAAAATATCATTCATATCTTCATGCCCGTTCAGATTGAAATAAGCATGATTGGTCAAATTTACATGTGTGGGTTTGTCCGTCTCGGCTAGATATTCGATTTTCAGTTCGTTGTCGTCATTCAGGCTGTAAATAACCGTGCATTTCAAGTTGCCGGGGTAACCTTCTTCACCATCTTTGCTTAGATAGGTCAATTTGAGAGCAGGAATACCTCCTTGGATGATTTCTTCTACATCCCATACTTTTTTGTCGAATCCTTCTTCGCCGCCATGCAACGAATTCGGACCGTTGTTTTTCGCCAGCGTATAAACCTTCCCGTTTATAGTGAATTTCGCATCACCGATCCGATTGCCGTATCGGCCGACAATTGCGCCAAAATAAGGATGCCCTTCAATGTATTTGTCCAATGACTCGAATCCAAGCGTAATGTCTTCTACTTTGCCTTTTTTATCAGGCGCTTCAATCAAAATAATGATCCCGCCATAGGTCATGATTTCTACTTTCACACCGCTTGAATTCTTGAACGTGTATAAATCTACTTTTTCACCCGCTGGAGTTTGTCCAAAAGCTCGCTTGTCCAATTGAATTCCTTCCTTTTCTGTATTCGATTGAAAACAATAACCACTATCATGAATGTATAATCCCAAAATTAAAAGAAGACCGAACCTATACATAATACGAACAGAAGTATTCATCGCTCCCTCCTTAGTTCATTGTTTTTAAAGATTTGGCATTGGGGTATCCCACCCACATCACTCAAAACTGCATATTGGTTAATCAAACACTTTGATTTTTATATTGGTAAACAGGACCACATCGGTCGAATGATGGTTCTGTAGAGCAATATACCCCGGTTCGGGAAAACTGTTTTCCGGATCAATCCAATCCAGTGTGATTTCTCCATTCACCCACACAATGACATGGTTATCGATAATCATCACCTTCTGGTGAATCCACTTGCCTTCGTGGACTTCAAAAAAAGCCTTTTTTTTCCAATTGCCGTCTTCATCGACCAGCAAGTTGCCCGGGGCTTTACCGTAAATCCCACCTGTCGGATTATTTATATCATACGGATCGACTTGGACTTCATATCCTTTGGGAAACGCACCGCCTGATTTCACACCGCGTACAAATACGCCGGAATTGCCGAATCGTTGTTTCAACGGATTCACATCATACGCGCAAACATCCCATGAAAGCACAAAATTTTTGTACTTTTTCGCACTATATAAATGGGAAGGACCGTCGGAACTCATGATAATACCGTCCTGGACATCCCAGGTTCCTTTATAATTCTCATCCAATTCCCAACCATCCAGATTTTCTCCGTTGAACAACAATTCCCACCCATTGGCTTTTTCCTGATCGGTCAGTGTGTTGAGTACAATAGGCTTATTCGTGGGGAATTCGCGTTCTTCTCCTTCCGACAAAGCGCAAGTCAGCGCCAATCCAATACAAGACATAGCGGCGATAAATGTTTTTATCTTCATATCTTAGCTCCTTATATTCAATGAATTCAGATAAAACGAAATTGATGAAGGATCAAGAAATTCTCTCTCCATTCTCAAAAATATTAAGCCTGATCATCTTCAGTGTGTCTAGCCCAATCATTAAAATAGATTTAAATGCTATTGACACTATACTATTCTTAAGATAGTATCCTAAGAAAGGAAAAGAATCCATTGACTTTGAATCCACAGTATTCCATTCAATGAAAGAAGGTTAAGGCCAAAAATCATGGAACTCAGAAATGTATTAACCAAAGGCACGATCCCATTGGTGATCATGGAAATCCTCCGGTCCGGTGAAGCGTACGGCTATGAAATTGTCAAGGAAATCGGCAGGCGCAGTGACGGCAAACTGGAATTCGGTCAGGGAACTATCTATCCGCTTCTCTACAAACTCGAAGAAAAAGGTTATGTGACCAGCGAACGTAAATCCTTACCGAACGGCAGAGAACGGCGCTATTACCGCTTGACGGATAAGGGATTAAAAGAACTGGAAACCTCCAAAGAGACCTGGTTTGAGACCAGCGCACTCATCGGGAAAGTATTGGGAACGAATCCAGCTGGAGCGTATGCATTTTGTTGAGGTCGACAATGATGAATGATGTCAAAAAAGATTTCATAAATGAAATCACCAAAGGTTTTTGGATCTTACCCCGGCGCAAAAAGCAAATACGCCAGGAAATCAATGATCATTTGGAAGACATCGCCGAAGAAAAGGATATCGATATGTGGACTGAAGGCTTGCTCTCGCAGCATTTCGGTTCAGCGAAAACATTACGGTCATTATTTATCAAAGGAGGACTACCCATGTGGGCCAAATTCTTGAAATGGGGAATTATAGCCATTGCGTTTATTATTGTTTTAATTTTGATAATTGATTTCGGTGTGCTGTTTTTCTACAAGGTCGATCCCGTTATGCTCAAAATGGTCGAACAGGATCATCCTTTTCTCAAAACAATCGAACATGGTCCAAGAGAACTGCCAATAGTGAATTACGAATGGTTATCCCCCGGTGATTCAGAAGCTAAAAAAACGTATGACAAATTGATGAAGTGTATTGACATTATTAAAAAACCATCTGAGATCAATGAAAAAGAAATGAATTTACTTATTGAAACATGGACAAGTGCATCGCCGGATGACAAACTGCGGTTTCCACGCCCAACGGTTACTTCAAATGATATTCAACTAGCCAAAACAAGTATCAAAACTGGTGTTAATCCCTCTTTTAAAGGTGGATTAGGTGGTGGTAAATCTCCGCAAAAGAGTAACAAGTCACGTGATAATTTATCACATCAGTACATTGGTAATGAATATATGTGGCTGCAGTTTGTTCAATCATACTACAAAATGAACCCGGATACATATTCCATACATGAACTGGTTCAACGAGCCAAGGCGTTTTACGCTACAAGCCACCTTCATTTAAACATTCAACGAATATTGAAAACTTTGAAAGAACAATCTCTTGAACTCTCCAAAAAACAGGCCGCAGAGATATCTAAAGCCGATTCAATCTGGCTCGGACTGTATCTCGATGCAGTCAATCCAAATCCTGAGCCATTAATTGACTTATTGGTCATCGTGGCTGGGATGGGAATTACTCAAAATACTCTGGCAAAAAATATCCGATCGGTGGAACACATCGGGACTTTTGATCAGGCTCTTCAACAATTTGATAAGGTGAAACTCGACAAAATTGCAGATCAATGGCCAGATTTGGATTCACTCAAATCAAAAAGTTATGGAGTTTGGGATATAGCGGCCAGCACCTTGGCCATGAATTCGGTGTTCCGCGCCCAATGCAGTTTGCTGCAATGGTTCTGTAGGGAAAATTCATCGGCCTACAATCGTTTTGAGGCGCTGAAATATCCTCCCTCGTGGTCATTTATCGCTTTGCCAAATTTCTCCAATGCAAAAAACCGGATGGATGTCGCCCGCTCCTATCAATCTTTGTCGGAAGCCATCTACCTTGTTGGAGTAAACGGATTAGAGGAAAAAAATCATGAAGCATTCATGAAACGGTTTAACAAAATAAATGATCCCTTCAGTGATGAAGGTTTGAAATACAGTGCAACTAATGAAGAATATATTTTCGAAAGCGCCGGCCCCAATAGGCAATTCGATGAAGGACTCTATTCTCCCTCGAACGGAACATTAAGTGTTGGTGATATTGTTTGGGGGGTTAAGAAGAATTAAAATCTTAATTTCCTTATGTGAGAGTAAAATTTTTCCACTGATTGGGTTTAGAAGCCATTGATAAACATTGTTGGTTAGGCCAGTATTCTAAAATAGAACATATTTCTCCCTGCAATGTTGTATTAAAAATGGATCAAATAAAATACACGGCCAATCTACAATTTATCGAACGGTACTTCCCTGCCGTTTATAAATCCATACAAAATAATCCACCTCCATCACCTACTATGCCATTGGAAATTGTCCCAGGCAAAAAAGGGGTTGATACTCTTCGTGTGAAGGTTGAGGATAGTTGGAAATATCTTCACAGCCAATACGATCCGGTCAATGAAGCTAAACGATGGGCAGAATCACAGGTTCCTCCCCATGGTTCGGTTGCCGTGTTAATTGGCTGGGCTTTCGGTTATCACGTTATTGAATGGATCAAACAATATGGTAAGGATATCGAAGCCGTGGTTGTGGTGGAACCCGAACCGGCGCTTTTTCACGAATCTTTATCCAGAATTGATTTAAGAAGCTTAACCAACACTCCACGCTTGGAATTCGTGCTTGGAACAACCGGAGAAGAATTTTATCAGGCTCTTTTGAAGTTTATGGAATTTGTACTCAGCGCAGATTTGCTCGTTATTCCTTTGCCATTTGTGGACATTTACCCGAATTCTTTTTTCGAGGTTATCCGTTCTGAAATTCAAAAATTGATGTCCACCAAAAAACAAATGTTGACCCATATGGCTGAGCAGGGGTATCGCTGCCAGGAAAACATCATTTGCAATTTACCCCATATGATCCGCTGCCTGCTGCCGCATGATATTCACAAAAGTATCCCTAACCAACCTGCGATTATTGTGGCCGCCGGGCCTTCGCTGGACAAAAACATAAATACACTCCATCGGGCGCAAAATCACGCCTGGATTTTTGCCGTCGACACAAGCCTGCGCATTTTACAGCAGCATGGGATTGAGGCTCAATTTGTAGTTACCAAAGATCCGACAGAGAATAACCGATTACACTTCGAAGGGATGAATAATATTGAATCTCCCATGCTCGCTTTCGACCCGCAGGTGCTGCCGGATATTCCTCAGCGTTTTAGCGGGCCGAAAATTTGTCTTCCAAACCGCAATCATGCGATTCACCACCATCTGCGCGGTCTTGAATTGACTGCCGCAGACGAAACGCCGCTCAGCACCAATGTAGCCGTCGCAGCGTTTAATCTGGCTGTGCTGATGGGATGCAATCCTATCATTTTTGCCGGTCTCGATCTCTGTTTTTCAAATCTCGAAGGCCGCTCCCATGCGGCCGGCTCAGCGCTGTCGGCTACAACCCGCTTTTCAGGGAATACCAAGGAAATGCTTTATTGCCGGGGTTCGGCTCTGGATACAATCCAGGTTATGGAAGTAGAAGGAATCGATGGGAAACGCTACCCCACTCATCCCACTTTTTATGAAGCGCTGCGGCTGCTCGAATCCCTCATTCAAAAATCTCAGGTGCAATGCATAAATGCTACCGAAGGCGGTGCGAAAATCGAAGGCACTCAAATAATGCCGCTGGCCGATGCGTTAAACAATTATGCATGGCAGTTGATTGAGTATTCTGTCCTTACACAAAAGAAAGGTAGAATAAGAAACGGAAAAAATATACAGGAAAGCATTCTTGAAATTGCGCATCACCTTCTTGAATGCGAGCAAATCGCTGATCGGGCGTTATCCAATCTTCCCGATCTTGCCGAAATCTCACGGCAGCAAATCGAAAAAGATTACCGCCTTTACCATGAGCTCCAGTCTGCCTTGGAAAGAGTCATGGTTGAAATAAGCCGCCCAGGCTTTTTTGATATCAATGATAAAAATGAATTAACTAAAAGATATGAATGGTATTTTTCCGAGATCAAAAAAGCCTGTGAATATTTCAGACCGATTTATGAAGAAATCGCACAACTTCCGGACTTATGGCTGGAGTAAATCCTATTCTTCAAATATCATCGAACTAAGCATTTTATGCACTCTAAATAGAAGTAAAGGCTTGTCAACATGTATCATATAACCAGCATAGTTGAATGGATACAACAATCTCCAATCCGGCCTGCTCTACCCTTAATGGGCTATCCGGGTGCGCGTATAACCCGTACATCCATTAAACAAAATTTGTTTAACTGGGGAGTACAGTTTTGGAGTATCGCTGAGTTGTATAGACAATTCAAACCCGCGGCGATCCTGTCGATGATGGACCTTTCCGTCGAAGCAGGGGCGCTGGGGTTACCGGTACGCTTCCCAATTCAAGGCCATGCGTCGATCGAGGCTCATCCCGTCCGGCGCTTTGAAGATTTGATGGAATTCGCTCATTTGGATATATTGAACGATGCCAGGGCCAATGTCTTCATCCAGACAGTTCGGTTATTATCTGAAAATGTTGAGGTTCCAGTGGGTGCCTATGCCATCGGGCCGTTCTCTCTCACCGCCCTTCTTATGGGGGCAGGTGAAGCGGCTGTCGCCACACTTGAAGACGCCGGATTGATTCAAGAAATGCTAACGTTCAGCAATAGAACAATCGGCCGATACGCCCGTGCATTGGAGCAGGCGGGAGCTTCGTTTATTGTCATATTGGATCCAACGGCGGTTTTACTTTCACCGAAGCAATTCAGAAAATTTTGCATGCCGTATATAAAAATTCTTGTGGATTCCCTGGAGGTACCTCTTATCCTACATATCTGCGGTGACACATCACGGATTATTGAACCGATGTGCGAATCCGGAATTCAAGGTATAAGTTTGGACAGCGTTGTTGATCTCTCGGCCATTTCCAATAGAGTTCCACCCAATGTCGCAATCATCGGCAATATCAATCCTACCCAGATTATGGTAGAAAGTTCACCTTCCATCGTCAGGCAGGAAACGAAAAAACTGCTGGATGCTATGAATGGCGTACCAAATTTTGTAGCGTCAACCGGATGCGATTTACCGCCGGAGACACCGATGGCGAACATTCACGCTTTTATGGAAGCGGTGCAGGGTTAAGAGATTATCTTAATATCATGAAACAAAGAGTATGGTGTAATCTCATGGGATGGTACAATCACGTAGGAGGGCAATCACATGGGATGGGGCAATCACTTAGGAGGGCAATCACTTAGGAGGGCAATCACTTAGGAGGGCAATCACTTAGGAGGGCAAT
>CAZXSQ010000304.1:6821-8589 GCA_964643335.1 uncultured bacterium | reverse complement strand
GGCATACGGTCATCCCGCCTAGAAACCACGCCGTGCAACCAAATCCAACCCTTCTACTGCCGATTCGGATCGCAATGTAATCGCCGCACGGACAGGACCGGACTCCACCATTTCTACCACAGCAGGAACGGGATCAGAGTCTCCCCAACCCGCTCCAGTAACCAGCGGTGCCCCGCTTGAATCAGTGATCGACGCAAAGATTCGACTATCGGGGACAATATCATATACTGCGGTTCCGGTGTCCACCTGATAGCCACCTCCTTCGCGCCCGGTCACGGTTACGGGAGCAGGTGGAATCGGTGGAGAGCCAGCCTCGACATGATACGAAATCCCAGGCTCAGCGATGAAGTCAAAATAAACCCATACATAACATGAATTATCAACCTGCGCTGGTGTTCGTATTGTTGTCTGACAGGGAACCGGACCATCAGGGTCAGCGATTGTTAATGATTCAGGAATCGTCATATTTGGAGAAAACGGAACACCAACGGTAACGGGAAGCAATCCCTCATCCCCCTCCGGCCAGACGATATCAATGGGAATCGAAAGATCTGAAGGCTCGAAAGGTGTCGATGTCGCAGCAGCTGTCGGGGTTCTCACCACTTGAGTTGGCGTTGCAGTAGGTTGAAGTGGCGTCGGGGTTGCTGTTGGAATATCAACTATTGGCCCGGACGAAATCCGAAGCCGATTCCCTTCACTGCTCACTTGAACATCCTCAATCGTCACAAGCCCGTCAGCATCGGCGATCACGGTTCCTGATCCTGCCAATCCATTGTCCGAAATTCTACGATTTTCCCAATGATACTCCTGACCTGGAGTGATTTGAAAATGCTGCGTGCGCCGTGGTGTGATATCCACCTGCTGTGTCGAACCGTCACTAGTTCGGAGGCTGATACCCCAATTGCCCTCTGTATCGATTGGCGGACCATCCCAAGGAAGCCAACTGGCCGACCATTCAATGTCCAAGTTGTATGAGGCAGTTCCATTCGGCGGCAAGGGACTGTTTCCACTGGCGTATGAAATGGCGGGTATGGTTTCGTTCCGAACCATCTGGAAATCAGCAAACGGACCACTGAACATACCCGAACCATTAAGCAAATTCGGCCCCATGCCATTGAATCCGATCCAGGTGTGATCGGCCACGATCGTCTGCCCTGAGAAAGCCCGCCATCCCTGATTAAAAGGTTCATAGGCTTCATTGCCTTGACTCTCCCAGATGATGATTTCGTCCTGGGTTCCATGCGCTAGGGAAATAAAAGCCATCTCGTCGCCTCGCCGTTCTACCAATTGAGCCTGGTGATTTTGCCAATCCCAAACGCCCATTCCGTTGTACTCAGCCAAATCGGCGGCATATCGCCCCCGGTTCTCAATCGGTAGATTCAGGTCAGGTGCTCCCCACTTGGGAGTCAAATCATCGTCAACCCAAAAATCCGAAGTCCGGTAATTGGTCATCGGTTCACTGGAATAGGTCGCTGCAAACACATTGGGATAACGCATGCCTAACGCCAACGCACCGCTGGCCCCCATCGAATGACCGTAGGTATAAATCCGCTGTGGATCAATATTATAGTCTTCATCGTGCAAGAGATCGTAAATCGCGCGCAGCAGCCGCTGCTCGGTGAAATTGACAATCGGGCCCTCGACGACGGGCGCATCTGGATTCGAATAGTCATGCGTGGCGCTGTATCCGTAATACCACGATTGTCTCGGATCGTCGCACCATAACTCTACACAACAGAAATAGTGAGACCTCTGGCCCGCTTCATAC
>CAZXSQ010000304.1:6296-6811 GCA_964643335.1 uncultured bacterium | reverse complement strand
CCGGGTACCATATCCCTCAATATGCAGCACTAGAGGCATCGGTTCTTGTACCGGCCCATTACAAAGTTCTTCAGTAGGCATACCGACAAAATAATTATAGGCGTAGGTTAAACCGTCCGGTGTCTCATAAGTTGGATTCCATTGCGAGTAATCCATGAACTGGGTATAAACCCGCCCTAAACCGTTTTCCGAAGTCCAAACCAGTACTGGAGATGGATCATCAACCTGTTCAGTTAAAGGACCAAAGGTATTCTCATCGGAAAAATCGGTTCGGTTTTCATTACCGCCGCTGATGGTGGTCACCGCATAATAGGATGTTTGATCACGATGGGTTGTCCACACGAAAAAGCCGGTTCCATCCGGCAACTGCTCCCCCAAAGGTTGAATCACATAATTACGCAGCGACTCATATCCCCCATTCCAATCGGGGGAATAGTCGGGGGCACGCATGCGCTCAGTCCAAAAGGCACAAGTTCCTTCCGGAAGAGTGGCCAACAATTCAGCGCTGTCAAGGT
>CAZXSQ010000304.1:0-6286 GCA_964643335.1 uncultured bacterium | reverse complement strand
CTTCCGATCTAAGGTTCGATGCATTGATCGGTTCGGTATGACGATAAACAACATATTGCTCGCCAAAGAGATCATCCCTTTCGCTCCAGGTTAGAAAACTCTGTCCGTCACGATGGAACACTTCGAGATTCTGCGGTTGTGAACCTGCCGCCGGTTCGGGGAGGTCTTCACCGGTCCATTCAGAATAGGCAGCATCCAGAAAAGGTGCAAAAAGATTAACAGAATGCTGATTTGCGATTGTGTTCGGATGTGAATCACCTTGATTCCCTCCATATTCTGTCCGCAGCCGGTTAGGATGTTCGGCATGATCATCAGGGAAGGCCAATATATCGAACCAATCGAAAACAGCAACGTTGTTGAGATCAGGATGAGCCGCCTGGTAACTCGGAAGCCATTCATCAGTCAACCAATTATTGAATCGGCGTGCTCGCTGGGCATTATCATCGCTTGAATCGTCCCAAGGGCCATAATGCATCGGCGGTGCGGTAACCGGTATGAATAAAATATTTGGATGAGCAGCAAAGACCTGCTCCAACGGCTGATATTCCGCCCCATTGTGGCTATAAGTCCCCGTTGGATCGGCGGCGTTTCGGTATACGCTCTGGTAATTGGCAATCGTCTGATCCCCCGAAAATGGATTCCCCGGCGGTGTCCCCTCACTGTTAACATTACTGGTGGGAAAGCAACTCTTAAACATGACAATATAATTCTGCCCATCTTCGCATCCCTGCTGTTGAATTCCTTCGAGGTAATCGTTGAACCAGAGGATCCAATGGTTCATATTCGTGTTATCACCGGGAATCTCTCCAAGTGACGCTGGACGCCCCGGATCATTCGGCACGGCATCGCCATAATAGATTTCGTTTACTTCATCAAGATAGGATTTAGCAAGTAGCGCGTCATTAAGCCCATCATTCAACCAGTTCTCACCACAAGAATGATGTATAAAAAGAAGATCATTCTCCTGCGGTACCACTGTTGAACTTAGGCAAAGCAACCCACTCGTAATCAAGAAGAACCAAAGCGCTGTTTTTTTCATATTCATCATAATCCTCTTTTTTTGAAGGTATTAAAGTAGGGGCGGTTCGCGAACCGCCCCTACTTTAAGCTTTATGAATTAAGATTATTGGTATCCTGCGAAGGAATATCTTTAAAATCTACCGGCCCTTGACCGTTAGGTAATTGTGGCTCTTGAGTTTGTGCCGGTTCACTTGGTATATCCGTTTGAGTTGAATTAATAGGTTCAAATGAAGAATCTCCGGTTAGTCCGCCCATAAAAGACAAGGCATAAGAATCTTTGAAAGCAGGAATCGGCAGCAAAAAGAAATTAATGATGAAAGCAATCGGCAAAAGTATAATGCCTATTAGAGTTGCCGATATAAAATTCAATTCTACCCCCCCTGATAAAGGTATGATGATGAGCAGAGCCAGCATCCCTAAAAAAAGTCCTATGAAAAAGGTGACTATCCCCACAAAAATACCAATAGCGATTCGTATCAAAACGTATCCGGTAAAATCCCAAAAATTGGCCAAAGCAAGTCCTAAGGCTTTGGACCAGGCAGCAAAAATTCCACGTTGTTTCACTACCATTATCGGCAAGACCAACGAATCTAATAAGACGAAATATAAAATCACCAAAATAAACAAAATAACTATAAAACTGCCCCCCAATGTAATTGAAATCACTAAACCCAGCGTATCTCCTTCAAATGCCCCAAGCAGGTATCCCAGCAGAAGAATTCCAAACGAAATCAATAAAAGGACTATTCCAGCAACTAACGTTACAATCACATTCCATAAAAAGTAGCTGATGATACTGGAACTTTGTTCCCGAAAATATTTCATGTAATAAATCACACCGTCCAATATGCCTTTGTAAAACAGAATCCTGGCGGCGGATGACAGAAAAGTGAATAAGATCATCAAAAGAATTACCAGTATAGCAATACTGATGAAATAAGGCATCATCTCCAACATTTGATCAGCCATGCCGTCTAAATTGTCAAATCTCGGTGTGGTATCTCCCTGGAAACGGTAATAATTCATACTTGAAATACCACTCATGAATAAAAATAAGATTGTCATTTTCAACCAATAAACAAAACGAAACGGTTGAAACAACAGCCGAATCATGTGGTTCCACCCTTTACCAAACGAATCCGTACAATGTGCCATAATCTAATTCCTCAAATACATAAGGACATCCTAAATTTAATGCGTTAAAATAGGATTTAATTGAACATATCAATAACAAATTTGAGCTATGATTTCATGTACCATCATACACGTGTTTTTATCGATCTTGGAGCTTTTGAAAAGAATATTCGGTTTTTTAAATCCACAATTCCGCATTCCTGCCGGTTATGCGCCGTTGTGAAAGCAGACGCTTACGGGCACGGATTGTACTGGATTGCCCCAATGGCGGTCTGCGCCGGAGCCGATGTTCTTGGGATTGTGGACAATTGGGAAGCAAAGGCTATTCGTGATATGGACATTCAATGCCCACTCATCCGGCTTCGCCCCACTATTCTCAAAGAAGCAAAAGAAGCCCTTCAATGGAATGTGGAGGAATGTGTTGGATCATTACAATCCGCCCAGATATTATCTCAGCTGGGGGAACGCTCCAATCAACCTATATCGATACATCTCAAGTTGGACACAGGAATCGGAAGAATGGGATTTTCCATACCCGATCGAAAAATTGAGATCAAAAAAATATGCCAACTGCCGGGTATCGTCATCAAAGGCATAATGACCCACTTCCCATGCGCCGATCAAGAAGATTTAAACATCACGTTAAATCAATTAAACCGTTTCAACGAAGATATACACGACCTGCTAAACTTCCTGCCTCAATCAATTGAATACCATACAGCAAATAGCACCGCCTGTTTGCAAATACCAACTTCTCACAAAAATATGGTTCGAATTGGAATCGCTTCCTATGGTTTGAAGCCATCCGAATATTTTAAGTTTCCTTCTTCGTTAAAGCCTGTTATGTCCTGGAAAACCACAGTGGTTCAGGTGCGTGATATGCCAAAGGGAGCAACCATTGGATATGGTATGACTTATAAACTGGACCAGAATCGAACCATTGCCACACTGCCTATTGGATACGCAGATGGTTTCCTGCGGGATTTTTCCAATAACGCTGACGTATTGATACGAGGAATTCGCTGCCCGGTAGTAGGACGTATTTCCATGAACATGACCACGGTGGATGTCACCCATTTACCTTCAATTCAAGCAGGGGAGGAAGTTGTGTTGCTGGGGAAACAGTTAAATGACTCGATTACAGCCGAAGAACTCGCTTTCCGAGCCAATACAATTAATTATGAGATCACCTGCTTGATCGGGAAATGTAATATTCAATGGAAAAAAACCGTGTAAGGAAACATATCCCATTGATGTTTCATATTATATGAGAAATAATCACCATGAAAATATAACCAGTTATCTTAAGTATTTAAATCTTGAAAGGGAGTGCAATGATTATGTTATACAAACTTTTTTATCAACGATTTTTATTCGTATTAGGATTGATTGTAGTCTTGATGGTATCAGATTCAGTTTTTGGACAAAACGGTCCAGACTTCAAAACCTACGTGATCGATGAGAACGCCGATCTTTGGTGGGCAAGAGCGCTGGGCGATATCAACAAAGACGGCCTTCTGGATATTGCCTTGCAAAACAACAACGGACATGGCGGCTGGCTTGGATGGCTGGAATCAGCGAATAAAGGGCAGTCCTGGAAAAGACATATCATCGCTGAAGCAGCCCCCGGCGGTGGTACATTTGCCTGTGGGGATATGGACATCGGTGATATTGACAATGACGGAGACCTGGACATTCTGGGATTTAAACATCCGGGTGAGTGGGATGACGGCGGTGCGCCAACCGACATATTTTGGTTTGAGAATCCCGAATGGAAATCCCATCATATTGGACAAGCCCCTGATTTCATTAAAGATTTGAATCTGGTTGATTTCAATCAAGATAACAAACTGGATCTTGTCACTATCACCTATACTGAAAACACCATGTCCATTTTCAGACAGGATTCCCCCGATTCCTGGGTTCGAGTCAAAGAAATAAAACTTGAAAACCTCCATGAAGGAATGGACGCTGGGGATATAGACGGAGACGGTGATCCTGACGTGGCTGCCAACGGTTATTGGGTAAACAATCCCGGTGGTGATTTGACCGGAAAATGGAGCATTTTCTCTATTGATTCAAAATGGCACAACCAAGATGGAGACTGGTCGAAAAACGCCTGTAAAGTATTCTGCCGCGATATAACCGGAGACGGCCGCGTAGAGGTATTCATTTCCCATTCAGAAAGAAAAGGGTATCCGGTTTCATGGTATTCATCCAATGATCCTGCCGGTTCCTGGACAGAACATGTTATTGCGAAAGAGCTGCCAGCCGCTCATACGCTCCAAGTTTTCGATATGGACAGTGACGGGGATTTCGATGTACTCTCCGGGTTAAATAAAAACCGGGCCAAAGCATTGGATATAGAATCATTTCCTGTGATTATCTATTTGAATCAAGGAGATAATGAAAAATGGAAAGAATTACGCCTGACCGAAGACGGCATCTACAACGGCCAGATTGGCGATCTGGAAGGCGATGGAGATAATGATATATTCCGGCTTCCCACCCATAACGGCAATATCTTTGAGGTATGGATTAATCAAACGAAATAAGAAACTAAACTTGAATTTACAAGAGAAAATCGGGTAAGCCCAATGAGACGGCTGGAATAAATGTAATCACAGCTAAAGCACATACTTCAGCCAAAACAAAAGGCAGCACAGCCCGGCTGCCCCGGCTGACTCGGTTGGAGTGAATATGCCTCGGTAAATGCCCCCCAGAATAATCAATGGGGCAATCAAGGCAAGTAAAGTGCCTCCCACCGCATTCCAAGACAATTTGAGAGGTTCACGTAAAGGCCTTACATGGCGGGATAGAAACAGGACTGCGATAATCAAAGCAACACAAACAATGATACCGGGCAGTATCCCGGCAATAAACAGGCTGCGAATCGGTAACTCAGAAACAACACCATAAATGATCAATGCAATGCTGGGAGGAACTATGATCCCGATTCCCCCTCCGGCGGCAAGCAATGCTGCAGAACGAGCTGCCGGAAACCCGGATTCAATTAACAACGGATAAAGAAGAACACCAAGCGCAGCCACATCGGCAGGACCGGAACCGGAGATCCCGGCGAAAAGTAGAGAGACAACAATTGTCACAATCGCCACTCCCCCACGAAAATTTCCAACCGTAATCAGGACAAAATCCAATAATTTCGGTGCAAGACCGCTATCGCCAAGGAGATGCCCAGCTACCAGAAAAAGAGGAATAGCAAGTAAAATGAAAGAATCGAACGCGGAGAAAATCTGTTGCGCAATAACAATGGGGTCTTCAAGTTGAAATGTAAAAATGGTTATCACAGAGGATAACCCAAGAGAAACAGCCACAGGAACTTCAAGCAAAAGTAAAAGCAAGAAAATCCCGAACAGCAATAGCGCTATTTCTATCAATCCCCCTTACTCCTCATCGTCGTTCCCTTGAGATAAAGGAATTCTATGTTCATTCATTTTACGGTAAAGCGTTCGGGGACTGAAACCGAGTATTTTGGAAGCCGCTTCTTTATCCCCTTTTGTCATTTCAAGCGTTCGCCTAATCACAATGGATTCGCATCGATCCGCTGAGAAACCAAGTGGGATAATTATTTTGTTGTTGTTTTCATGTTTTTGCTCATGGAACAGTTCCGGCAAATCTTCTAATAAAATTCGGTCTCCTTTGGCCAGGATGACCGCATGCTCAATCACATTTTCCAATTCCCTGACGTTCCCCGGCCAATGATATTGGATTAGTTTTTCATAGGCGTTTTGACCTAATCCTCTAACATTTTTACTGTTTTTTTCTGAATATTTCTGGATGAAATGCTGAGCCAAAAGCGGAATGTCCCCAAGGCGTTCACGAAGAGGTGGTAATCGCAGATGAAAAACATTGATCCGATAGAAAAGGTCCTCACGGAATTTGCCCTGATACACATGCTCCTTCAGGTCGCGATTGGTCGCTGCGATAACCCGTACATTCACCCGTACCGGTTCCGCGCTGCCCACCTGCTCAAATTCGCCTTCCTGCAAAACCCGAAGCAACCGGATTTGAGCCGCCGGGCTCATCTCACCAATTTCATCCAGAAAAATCGTGCCTCCATCCGCCGCTTTGAAGCGGCCTTGATGATCACGATAAGCGCCTGTAAAGGAGC
>CAZXSQ010000303.1:0-8595 GCA_964643335.1 uncultured bacterium | reverse complement strand
TATCGCAAGTGATTTGGGGAACAAAATCAATGGAATGTAAGCTGTGAACGGGTACGTTTATTCTATATCGCTTATCCATTACAATCCCAATCGGATGAAAACTCTAATCCTTCTGAAGGAACACAATCCATTTTTATTTATGATAACGCTGGAGACACGTCTGGAGACTTAACCGGCCATACTGATTTCGACGCCGTTGATAACCGCAACATCACCATCGCATGGGATACACCACAAAACGGTGCCACCGATTGGCATATTTACGTCCGGAGTGGATTTGGGGGGACAAAATTTTTGGGCAACACAGCAGATGGTACGGCGATGAGTTTTGAATGGAATTCCAATGTAGAGAATCTTTCTGATGAATTTGCCAACGGCCCCGACTTCAATTCAGTGTATACTTTCCGTGTGATTCGGATCGATGGAAATCTGGATCCGGAAGACTATTACGACATGACTGAGCCGATTGGATTTAATTTGGAAGGTGGGAATCCGGTTACTCTGACTCAATCATTGATGCCAGATATACAAGCAGGAACAATTACTATTTCTGATGACATTTTAGGCCAGAGAAACCTGGCTCCAACCGGTTCCAGCGGTACTGATACAGATAAAGCGAGTTGGAACACGATTCAGATAGCATGGAATTTTGACCGTGATCCAACGACAGTGAGTGAATATCATGTTCAGGTCAGTGTGGATGGTGGTAAATATCAATTTCTGGGACAAACTTATAATGGCAATCTGACGTATTTCTGGTGGACGCCTTACAACTTATTTAGGACCAACGTTACATTTATGGATGGTCCGCTAGATGGTCATACTTATCAATTTAGGGTTGTTTTAAGTCCTTTGACAGGAGAAAGAGAGATACTTACAAGCGGTGTGTTAGAGTATTCGGTTGAAATAATATCAACGCCGACTCCAATTCCGCCGACCAATACCCCAACACCTGTTCCTCCAACTCCAGTACCGACGGATACTATGGTTCCTCCAACACCGACTCCAACATCAACGGATACCCCGGAACCTTCAACACCGACTCCAATTCCACCTACAGATACCTCAACTCCTGTTCCCCCAACGCCAGTCCCAACGGACACCCAGGAGCCTCCAACGCCGACATCAACTTCAACGGAGACACTCGTGCCTGCGACGCCAGCATCATCCTCAACGAATACTCCTGTGCCTCAAACACCGACTTCAACATCAACGGTCACTCCGGAGCCTCCCACACCGACTCAAACTCCAACTAACACTCCGGAGCCTCCGGCATCCACACCAACTCAAACTTACACACCGGCGCCTTCGACTTCCACACCGATTCCGAATCCCACAACAGGTGGGAACACCATAACCGTTGATTTGCCAAATTTGCCAGGAGGTTCCAAACCGCTGGAAATGGTCTTGGTCGAATCGGGTACATTCATGATAGGAAGCCCCGAGGATGAGCAGGATCGAGACGCGGATGAAGGTCCCGTCAAACAGGTAACACTTACAAAGAATTTATATATTGGCAAGTATGAGGTAACCCAGGCGCAGTATGAAACAGTGATGGGGGAAAATCCAGCTCGGGAACATGGTATTGGATTAAACTATCCTGTATATCGAGTATCCTGGTTCGAGGCAGCGCAGTTCTGTAATCGTTTGAGTGAAATGAAAGGATTAACACCAGTGTATACCGAAAGCGGCGAATGGCCGGCTAATATGAATGCCAATGGGTATCGTTTACCTACTGAAGCAGAATGGGAATACGCCTGCCGTGCGGGATCAAACACAAGATTTTATTGGGGAGATGATCCGAATTACACGGATATTGATAATTACGCATGGTATTCTTTTAATTCAAATAATATGTCTCATGAAGTTGGACAGAAGATACCCAATAATTTTGGTTTGTACGACATGAGTGGGAACCTTTGGGAATGGTGTTCGGATTGGTATGCCGGTGATTACACTAATTTGGATCAAATTGATCCAACAGGTCCGGATTCTGATTCAAACCGGGTGGATCGTGGTGGTTCTTGGGGCAACCTTCCGATGGAGTTACGTTCAGCGAATCGCGGCAGGTTCGATCCGTTGTTTGATATCAGTTCGCTCGTAGGCTTTCGTGTCGTTCGGCAGCAGGCAAATTAGATTTGTGGAATAGGTGTTTTTACAGTCATTATGAAATTTTTGTTCCGTTTCTTGCTGGCGGTTTCTTGCTCGTGTGACTGAGAAGGGCATTGATTGGATTATTCTCAGTGTTGCCGGACCACCATCGACCCCTAATACTTATCCGGTCACCTTATTTTGTTGGGATCGAGTAGAAATTGGTAATGGAGATAGGTGGTGAATATGCCGCCTATCTCCAAATTAATCTCATGAGAAAAAATGGTTTCTGTGGGAATTTCAATCTTGGTTTTAGTGATATTAACAGGGGGGACACTTGTATTATCTTGTTGATCCGCCATGGAAAGTCAAACCAGGCGCTGCCGCAAACCTTACCCGCTTTCTCAAGGAACATCACCCGGGAACGATATTGAAAAAAATGCCAAACATCCTCTATCATTAGAACAAAGACCACTCATCCACGCTCGTTGGTTCATTCAAAAGGAATAGCTTTATTTCATCAAAGGATACTTCATTCTCACCGGATTCATCACCCGGATTTCCCATATGGAAAATGAGGAGGAAAGTGTCGGTGGTCAAAAAGTCTCCCACTGGCAGTACCGTGTCTACGAATACCCACTCTTCCGCTGTTTCGATGGGAATTTCAACGGCGGAACCAGTCCAGGGGTCTTCGCTCATGGCGACAATAGGCCGGATGGTGAAGGGGATCACTCGGGTCCGAATCCAGAAAGTGACGCGCCAATCATATAACGTGGCTTCCGGGGGAGTTTCTAGACCTTCAAATGTAAACTGCAAATTGTTAAGTGAGGCATCGTCCGGTAGGAATGACAAGAAAAATGTTATCCCTAAACCTTCTTTCCCGTCCTCGATAAAGTCTTGGGATTCAATGTCACGCTGTTGCACCAAATACCAATCCGCCAACTCTTCCTCGAAGGTTTCCTCGAATATCAACAATCCCGAATCTTCCTGCGCAGTGGACAGATTGGGCACTGCTGAAAAGAGAATGACCACCACAAACGAAATAAAATAGATCGAAACATTCTTCATTATTCATCCTCCCAAAAAAATTTCGATAAAGCAATTCATGCTGCATGGTTTGATTAAAATTTACCGATTATACAATAAATATCACTAATAGTCCAATGAAAATTAATCAAAAGAAGTACTGTTTAAGTTCCCCACAAAACATGACTCCTTCTTGACGTTTTGCACGAAGTCATGAGAAAATCGATTGAGAATTAAAAATTTGATGAATAATCATAAAAGTTCTGTTCTTTTTTTTGGAAATATTCGTGCAACTAAAGGAAAAACGGTAAAAAATGAAAACCAAATCCCACAATAAGGCGCATAAGAATACTGAAATAGGAACCTTAGGACAAACCTCACGCCGGCAATTTATTAAAGCGGGAAGTTCCACAATAGGATCTTTCGCAGCTTTCTCTATTCTCCCACGAAACGTTTTGGGAAAGACGCAGAATGCATCCCCCAGCGATAAACTTTGCATCGCGGGTATCGGGGTAGGCGGAATGGGTGCTTCCAACTTGCGGAATTTGCAATCTGAAAACATCGTCGCATTGTGTGATGTCGATCAAGAATATGCTTCCCGCACATTTGAACGATACTCCAAAGCAAAAACGTATACTGATTACCGGGTGATGCTCGATAAACAGAAAGATATCGATGCTGTTGTCATTGGTACGCCAGATCATACACACGCGGTCATTTCCATGGACTCAATCGAAGCAGGGAAACATGTGTATTGCCAGAAGCCATTAACTCATGATGTCTATGAAGCGCGTATGCTCAGCAAAGCGGCAAAGACTGCTGGAGCCGCAACGCAGATGGGAAATCAAGGACATTCGAGTGATAGTATCCGCAATATTTGCGAATGGATCTGGGATGGCGCTATTGGAGAAATCCAGGAAGTCGACGCCTGGTGTGATCTTTCTTATTATCCGTGGGGACACGCCTATTGGAGTTCAAAATGGAGTACCCGTCCTGATGACACTCCCGCGGTTCCTTCATCTCTCGATTGGGATCTGTGGCTTGGACCAGCGCCGGAACGTCCCTATCATCCGGCATATCATCCGAGAGTATGGCGGTGCTGGTGGGATTTCGGATGTGGCATGATGGGCGACCGCGGTGCTCATACATTGGATGTTGTCGTCTGGGCTCTTAATCTCGGCGCACCGGCATCCATCGAAGCAACTTCGTGCGGCTTAAATTCGGAAACTCATCCTGTATCGGCGATCGTTACGTATCAATTCTCTGCGCGTGATAACTATCCACCATTGAAACTGACATGGTATGAAGGAACACGCGCACCCCATCCGGTTGATTTAGAAGAAGAGATCGATTGGCCTCGGCAAGGGGGCATGATATTCCATGGGACAAAAGGAAAAATCGTGGGTGGAGTATACGCGAATAACGCTCGTTTATATCCGGAGCGGTTGGATAAGAAATACGAGCGTCCCGCCAAAACAATTCCAAGAATCAAAGAAAGCCATGAAATGAACTGGGTAACAGCGTGCAAAACCGGTGTTACCGCCTGCTCGGGTTTCCAATATTCCGGACCCCTCACGGAAATCTGCCTGCTGGGGAATATCGCCAAACGAGTCGATTCTCGCATCGATTGGGATGGAGACAGCATGGAAGTTACAAACAACCCCGATGCGAACCAATATGTTCGAACCCAATATCGAAAGGGATGGACGCTATAACCAAGCGGACAATGCCACTTTTGATGGTTGCTTGGTGGTGAATAGTTAACCAAAAGGGATAGTGATTTTTCAATGACAAAAACAAGACCCTCAGGATTTACCTTAATTGAATTGCTGATTGTAGTTGCGATTATAGGTATTCTAGCCGCCATCGCCGTCCCTAATTTTATGAATGCCCAAATCCGAGCGAAAATCGCACGTTCACAGGCAGATATGCGTTCATTAGGAACTGGCATCGAATCGTTCCGTGTTGATCGAGGTTTGCTTCTTGTCGACGTATGGGACAAAGATCAACCAGAGGGAGTGGAGAGGATTAAAGAATTTGGTGTGGGGTCAGTCGATGATGTTTACCCTCCCGCTCGCACGCATGTTGATATTTATGCGCCTTTAACAAGCCCCGTGGCTTACATGTCAAGTATTCCCAATGATCCTTTCTTGGGAATACTGACGAATACGAGTGATCGAATTATAATTGTGCTGAATGGGAAATATTGGTATGGAGATAGCGATCCTGGAATTCCGGGTGATAATCATAATTTTGGCGCATTAAAACCTGGCAATGCCGAGATGCTGGGATTACAGCCTTTACGTAGAAATCAATGGGTGCTGATTGGAACTGGCCCTGATACGTCCGCGGAAGAACTGGCGGATAACGCTTTACGGGGAATTCCTTATAATGCTTCCAACGGACTTCATAGTAAAGGTGATATTGTTGTTCGAGGAGGGTAATACAGATGTCTATGAATTCATACTTGAATCGCCGGTCTTTCCTAAGTCTACTTGGTACCGGAACTCTCGCTGGCTTGAATCATTCATTTACATGGTCCGATGCTGCTGAAGTCAACCGATATAATGTCTTATTTATTGCAGTGGATGATCTTCGTCCCGAACTGGGATGTTATGGGGTTTCTTACGCTCCATCACCCAATGTGGACCGTTTCTCACAGTCCGCGGTTCGTTTTACGAATCATTTCGTGCAAGTGCCAACATGTGGCGCATCCCGTTTTTCACTACTGACGGGACGATCCCCTTCAAAATCAGGTGTGACGGCTGGAAATCATGCTTTCTATCAAGGCGGCTCTGCGTTGTCACATCATTTGCTTGACTCAGCACAGTCTATGCCTGAATTATTCCGCCGCAGTGGATATCGTACCATCAACATCGGCAAAATCTCTCATACGGCAGACGGGAAAGTCTTTTCTTACAGCGGCGAAGGGGACGGGCGTGACGAAGTCCCCCATGCTTGGGATGAATTGGCTACCCCATACGGGGAATGGAAACGCGGCTGGGGGGTCTTTTTTGCCTATGCTGACGGAAAACACAGAGAAGATGGACAAGGCCATATCGGCTTGCATGAATTTATTGCGGAAAAAGATGAAGACCTGCCTGATGGATTGAATGCCAAAGTGGCCGTTGAAAAATTGAAAGAATTGAAAGAGCAGGATTCGCCATTTTTTATAGGCCTTGGCTTCTACAAACCTCATCTTCCATTCGTTGCAACCAAAGAAGATTGGGAATTCGTTCAAGACTTAGATGTGCCGATTGCTCCGCATCAAGAAAAGCCGGATACTGCATATTGGCACCGCAGTGGAGAATTTTATAAATATGATATGCCGTATGAGAAAAACTATCCATTTGCCAAACAAGATCAAAAACAAATACGCCGCGCGTATTTGGCTTGTGTTCGCTATACCGATCGTCAAATCGGCAAAGTGCTTGATGCACTTGAAGCATATGGATTGAGCGATTCCACGATTGTTGTGTTATGGGGGGATCATGGTTGGCAGTTAGGTGATTCCCAACTCTGGGGAAAGCATACACCGTTCGAACGGGCGGTTCATTCTCCATTGATTATTCGTGTACCGAACATGAAAAACGCGGGAGAAACCTGTGATGCCTTAGTTGAAACGATCGACATTTATCCTACATTAGTCCAACTGTGCAATCCCAAATTCAAGAAGACAACTTTCCCGCTGGATGGTAAGAATCTGACTCCTCTCTTCAAGGACAAAAGCCAGACTGTAAGAAGTGCAGCCTTGAGTTATTGGAAAGACGCCGTTTCCGTCCGAACCAAAACGCATCGCTTGATTACACAGAAAAACGGTAATGAATTTAAGAACATTGAACTTTACGATATGAAAAATTCACCTGATCCTATTGAGAACCTGGCCCCGATGAAAAAGGATCTTGTCAAGAAATTATTGAAACACTTACGGCAACGGCAATAAGGAGTGTACACAATATCAATTCGATCCAAATCCAATGCATTGTATTGTGGATTTTTCTACTGAATGTTCATGGATTTTCCGGTTCCATAAGAATAACGCGATCACTTTTTCCTCAGTGGATTCAATGTGATTGGTCCTAAAAGACCTGATGGTTGAATTGGCCATTTCGAAGCATCAAAGGATTTGTATTGCGGAGTCACAATATTGATATCCCGCATAATTTTCCACTCCACTCCTCGCACATCCAAATCACGGATCCTGTTGGCAGCAAGATTCGTTACCTCAATCTCTATTGTATTCTTGCCTTTTTGCAAACAATCTCCAATACGGCAATGCATGGGTAACGCAAATAGTGTGGCAACTTTATTCCCATTCATGTCAACGCGGGCTGATTCACGCACATCACCAAGATCCAGAAGATACTCATCAACCTCTTCAATTTCCGGTAAATGAAATGTCAGTGTATACCGTGCTGTACCAGCAAATTTTCGAGCTTTTTCATCAGGCGCATTAGTCCAGGATGATAACGAATCTGTCTTATATGCTTTGGGTAAATCTGGTCCCCCCTCGATAAATTCAATTTTCCATTCCCCTGTTAGTTCAACCGGCTTTCCTGTTGATTCCATGGGAACATAAGGCTTCGCATTCAATTTCGACATGCTTGCCTGTATGATAAACGACTCACCTGGGGCGATATCCAGATAGATTTGATGTTCATTTCGTTCTGTTTTTACTGGTAACAACTGTGAACTGCCCGTCATGGGATCATACAAAACCGCTGAAGAAAACGGAACAGATAATTCCAACCAACCGGAACATTCATGATCTGTATGGTTTGCAATGAAATACCAATAGGCGTCAGAAGTCTTGCGGCGTATATACCGAAGTCCATGATCAACCAACGCCTCGCGTTGAATACCTGCAGTACCAAGCGCTTCAATAACATTCTTAGTAATTACAGCTTCTCCAAGACGGTCTTTTTCTTTTTCAAAACCTTTGCGGCGTTTTTCCAATGTATGAAAACCTGGGACATCCCCCGGCAGGTTTTTTTCGAAAACAATCTTTGCCCCATGTGAAGAAAGATCAACAAGCTGTTTTAATGTCGTCACTGGCATGTAAGTGCATTGGGGAACAACAATACATTTATATTGCCCACCCGGTGCGATAAGCTCGCTGTTTTTACATTGAATCTGATTCAACATCCGATCCGATATAAAATCATAAGCGTAACCTTCTGCGTCAAGAAGCGAAGCCATTGTTCCTAGACTGGAATGGTCCATCCATCCATGGGCGTGCACGGTTAAATTTTTGAGCAAACCGTTCGCATCCATCCATAGATCATGGATGGGCCAATAAATCAATATATCATTGGCCGGTTGCCCTGCTTGCAATACAGACTGACAACGGGCGATATATCGATTCAAAAACGGCATATCGCGCCAAATGGAATTTCGCCAATCCACCTTGGTTGATGCATAAAAGAACCAGCCCGGCCATGGTGCATCCTTTGGTGAATAACATGATCCATGATAAAA
>CAZXSQ010000302.1:0-8613 GCA_964643335.1 uncultured bacterium | reverse complement strand
AGGGCAATCACTTAGGAGGGCAATCACTTAGGATTGCCCCTACAATCGTAGGGTTAGACCTGTGTGTCTAACCTGTTGCTGAAATCCTACATTTCTTACTTGCCGATACAAAATCGGGAAAAGATGGTGTTCATGATATCCGGCGTTGATTCTGAACCGTCCAGTTCTGAAATCGAACGGAGCGCCGACCTGAGTTCCTCCGCGATTAATTCGAGTGGAACCTCTTCAGCGGTAAGTTCGGATGTTTTTCTCAACGATTCTTCCGCTTGTATCAATAACTTGTCCTGGCGGGCGGTCACCAGATAGGAGGAGTCCGATTCTGTTGGAATCAGGGAGGTTACCTCATACTCAAGAACTTGAAGCAGCTCGTTCAATCCATCCTCCGCTTCCGCCGATGCGGTAATTATTGTCCAATTCGGTTTTTCATGTTTTATACTGTCGAAGGATTTTAAATCGTTCGATAAATCTCTTTTGTTGATGACCAGAATTACGCGAGCTTCATTGGCATAATCACTGAGTCCAGATAACAAACGCCTGTCTTCCTCCACCAATCCTTCCGATGCGTCAAAAATAAATAGAATTATATGGGAAGTCGTCAGCACTTCCTGTGAACGTTTTACACCGATGGCCTCGATCTCTTCGCATGTCTCTCTCAAGCCTGCCGTATCGATCAGAGTGACAGGGCGCCCATTTAACTCAATTGTCCCTTCCAAACTATCCCGCGTGGTTCCTGGGTGAGGTGTAACGATTGCCCGCTCCCTGCCCAAAAGCCGGTTAAACAGGCTGGATTTACCCACATTGGGTCTGCCGGCCAGAACAGCAATGATTCCCTGCTCGAACCTTTGTTCCCGCACCGCCTTTTTTTGAATTTTACGTGCCAGGTTAAGCAGCCAATCAGCCTGCTGACACAGATGCCCCCCCAGTGTCTCTTCCATCGCTTCGTCCGGAAATTCAATTTGAGTCTCTACTTCCACCAACGTAGAAATCAACGTTTCTTTCAGCCGTGATAACTCACGCGAAAAATCCCCTTCCAACATACGTAACGACAAGGAACGAGCCAGTTGCGAACGGCTGTCGATCAAGGCACCTAATCCCTCTGCCTGAGAAAGGTCCATCTTTCCATTTCGCACGGCACGAAATGTAAATTCGCCCGCTTCGGCTGGCCGGATATTCAAGCGAAACAACGTATCCAGAATTTTACGAACCACCGCTTCACTGCCATGGCAGTGAATCTCCGCCATATCTTCACCGGTATAAGAAGCGGGAGCAGGGAATATGGCGCACAACACGTCATCGATAGTACCGCCCGTTTGCGGATCAATGATCTTTCCGTAACAAAGCAGCCGCGCACTCTCCAGATTGTTTTTACCGAGAGGGCGAAAGAGTTTTCTGCAAGTCACAATCGAGTTATGTCCGCTTAACCGCAAAACAGCGATGGCACCTCTCCCCGGCGGTGTCGAAACAGCGGCAATGGTATCTTCACGAAGATAACTCAACGCATCTTTCATTAGATAAGTCCCTGTTTATTGTAATGATATTCTGAATTTTTAAAATCATGTATGGTTTAGGAGTATCTCGACTCATACTATAAAAAATCGGGCTTCGGTTGTATGTGAATTTTGTTCTAAGAATTACTGCTATTCATTTCATTCGTTATATTCATCAATTCAATGCTATTCCATCTTTCCAGGGAGTAAACATGCTTGTTATCAACCGGTCATTCATCCTTTTTTGCGTCACATATATTTACATCCTAACCTTTTTCTTTTCCTTATTTTCTTATGCTGCTGAAGTTGAAAGCGATCCTGAAGCTCTTGCTATTTGGCAGAGAGTACGGCAGGGCAATAGAATTTGGTTGGAAGTCATAAACCGAGAAGTGAGTTATGAATTAGTAGTCTCTGAATCCAATCGTGGTGTCTATAAGACCAAAAAAATTTGGTACAGAGGGCCAGCGCAAGCAAGAATCGAACAGGATGAAAGACCCGGTTCAGCGCTCAATGGAGTCACTATATACTCGGATGGTTATTATGTCTCATTAAATATGCCGCAATATTACCGCCTTGAACCGGTTCCATACGGTTTAGGAATCGGGTTTTCTATCAATCCTCCTTTCTTGAATCTCCTGATGGATTCTAATCCATTATTACAGTATGAAGGGAAGAAGCGCCTGTTTAAGTTTCAAAATGTACAACCGGTTAATTATGAATTGTTTGCATCACGTTATACTATCGGTAAAAGCGATACATATTCATTACCAGTGGAAGAGCATTATATTTCAGGTTTAAAACTTCATCTACGTTAAAGCCCTAATTGTAAGGTGTACCGCGTCTATATAAACCTTCACTTTGTGCTTGATTTATATTTTGTTTTGGTGGTCGCAATCGTGTAGATTCATCTTACGATAATATGTCAGGCGTCCCGCTTGTTACTTTGCGGGGAGATCAGGCGTTCCGCCTGCGTTGTTTTACAAGGGGGAACGCTTATTCTACCCTTTTGTTACAAGCGGGGACGCTTGTTTTACCCTTTTTGTTACAAGCGGGACGCTTATTCTACTCCTTTATAGACGCTTGTTTTGCCTCTTCGCTTTTTTATCGCTATTGCTCTACGGAAAAATCCAGCACTCCGCTTGTGAGTACTACTCTGTCTCCGGTTAGTGGGCTTAAGTAAACTTGAAATTGGTATGTGTGTCCATCTTGGGGGCCTTCGGCGTAATCGGGATTGGTCTTGAATTCGTTGTTGGGAGTCCACCAGAAATAATTGATGTTACCATTAAAGGTTTGTCCCAAAAATTCATACTCCCCGCCATCGACTTTAACCATCACATGGTATTCATTGACGGTTGAGGCGTTTCGGCCAAAGTTCCACGCCACTTGGATCGCGCGTGAACTTGGCTTGTCCGTGTCCGGTCCGAATGACCCCATGGAGGCCAGATCCTTTCCGCCCAGAATATCATCGTAGATCACGACCTGGCCTGCATCGAGATAAGGAATCTCAGGTTGGGCCAGCGAGACTTCATTTCCACCCTCGATGTTGAAACCCACTGGTTCGTACTGATTGAAATAATCCTCAGGCTCAAGCTGACCGTCCACCCGGATAACCCGAAAGGTATAAGCCGCATTGAAGTCCGGCCCGTTGGCAAATTCGGGCGCGAGGTTCCCGGCTCCGGCTGTCCAGACAAAACTTGTGGCGCTCCCGTCATCTGTCCGCCCGAGATACTTCGACCCGCCGAAACCTTTTCGCACATAAACATGCCAATCCGTGGCACCGCCTTGCTCCGCATCCCAGGCGATCACCAGTTCACGCTCATCCGCTGGATCGAAGTCCGTCTGTCCTGTAAGGTCTTCATTATCGCCGAGACTGTCATAAATGAATATATGTTGAACTCTGGGCGTCGGTGTCGGTTGTGGCGGTTGTGGAGTTGGTGTCGGCGTCGGTGTATGAGCCATGGTATTGATTTGAACAGCCCCGTTGACGGTTGTGGCATCGGCCAGGTCGTCGTCTGTGGACTGGATGGAAATCGCCGCCGATCCGGATGCGTTCTCGAGAATATCGAACCGGAGGTGGACTAACACACCAGCTTGATTGATCGGTTCCGCCGTCAACGCCGCTGCGGAAATTCGAACGTGACCGGAAGACATTTCATAAGCATCCGCCAGCGGAAAATCTTCCAGCAGCGAACCGGCTTTATCCACTTCGACAAAGGAGAGTTTGCTTGTGTCATAGTCCAGATCGATTAAAATAGCACTCAAATCGCTGCCCGGATTGACATGGAGCGGAACCATAACGGATTCACCTGCAGCACCGGATACATGGCCCACTTCTAATGAACTGGCTTCCGTTGTTTTTACACTTCGTTTTGCCGTGACTGCCTTGTTCGCCGTGCTGGTTAAGATCACACGGCCCAATGTCGCCTGGAAGATTCGCTGAACATCGGATGCGGTAATCTTATCGTCGCCAGTTACTTCCGCTGCCCACCGTTGATATTCGGTAGGGTCTTTGCGCCCAAGGGCTATTTGAAATGCCCACTGGACATCCGATGCGGTAATGCGTCCGTTGCCGTCCACATCGCCTTTCATGCCCAGCGATATCCTTACTGGAATCGGCCTGGCTTCCGCTACGCCATCCTCGAGGTTCGAAAAACGAATGTATGAGTAACCTCGTCTTGATATACGGGAGTTGGAGGCTGATTGACGATTGATCCTGAATTTTAAATAAATCAAGGTACCGCTGCCTCTGGCTGATCTTCCTGAGAGGGCTGCACCCACTACCCGCAGCCTTCCTTCTGAAATTTCATAAGCATCAATCAACCCCCAGCGTTCCAATAAAGTGCCGGATTTGACCACTTGCTCTCCTCCGCTTAATACGGAGGTATCGAATATCACTTCGAAGCTGATCGCGGTTGTTGGTGGTAAATTGGCAACTTTGATGGGAACATTGATCTCATTACCAGAAGTATGTGTTAACACTCCCCCTCCCAGCGTGAAAGCCGGCTCAGCAGGAGCAAGTGTATTGGTTGGGGTTGGCGTTGGAGTAAGTGTATTTGTTGGCGTTGGCGTAGGCGTCGGTGTCGCTGTGTCCACGGGTGAAACGAGCAATGCTGGTGGAATGATATATGATACCCCACTTTGAATTTTCATATGTGACCTGACGGTGTGTCTTTCCGCAAAGAATATATCCATCCGGTAATTCCGGCCCAGATCAAGCCCTAAATCCCCGGTATTCACACTGGCGCTCAATGCAGAATGCGAACCGCCCAAGTCGATAACCAATTCATTGTTGATAAATACCCATAAATCGTCATCACCTTTGAATGTAAATTCCTGCGGCCCCGTGTAGGTAAAATAGGTATGCAATTCACATGTAAAGTGATAATTATGTTCCCGATCCTGATTGCCAAATAATTCGTCATCTATAGGAAAGAAGTTTGCATTCTCCCAGGTAAATACAGGGTATTCTTCTTCTGACTCTGGATCCTTGGTTAATACAATTTCATACTCCTTGCTTTGATTCACTTCAGGCACATCATGGAACCACTGATAAAAATTTTCTGCCGTGGTGACTGTATTGTGTTCAATCGACGAATTGAACACAGGCTTTCCATCCTCACCCAGGGTGGTTTCCACTATACCCGAATCAATCGAACCTCCCCTGAAACTCTCAAAATCAGGGTGGGAATCATTAAAATCACGGATTACCCCAGTTAATGTAATCGTTTCCGGTTTTCGTGGATCATGTTCCCATTCGATCACATAACCCGACGTGCCGCTGCCGGTGACGTTTTCATCGTTCCATCTTCCTGGTTCGTAGCGGGTGTCTACAAATTGGAGATATTCTTCTCCCCCATTGACATTATTCGGTTCAGGAACCGCAAGATCCCAATTGGTATAATCCCACACCTCACCATTGATCCATGACCAGCCTTCGGCATATCGGGATGGGTCCGATTCGTCAATATCCGTATCTTGTATCCCCCCAATCCAACAATCTGCCAGAAGCGGCCATCCAAAGCTTCTTAACAAGAACTGATTCTCATAGTGAGTGGTAACCGTAGCAAGATAGCCGGTTCCATCAAGAAAAGTAGAAGCCTTGCTTGCAGCATCTTTCCAAGTGGTCACTTCATCGATGTAGGTGTAGAAATGACTGTTTTCACTCCACCGGACAATAATACCTGGTGCCAGTGTCGGTGTCTCAGTCTCTGTCTCAGATTGAACGGATCGAGTGCCTAAATCAATCTCAGTTTCCGTGGCATACAAATTCAACCAATTACCACTAATAAGCATTGCCAAAATCACGAAATACCATTTCTTCATTGCGTTTCCTCCCTGCGTGTTTGAATATTTATTTTTCACTCTTCCCAACTCGAGCAAAATATTACTTGCAAATGCAAGTTAATATAATGGTTAATAAAATATCCAACCTACTTCAAATAAACTTTTAGACATTCTTGAGACAATCAAGTCTCTTAACACCCAAAAGACAATTTGATATAAAAAATATTTACACAAACAAGCACATGCGGTTTATTTGTCATCAATCGATGAAAACCAAACCGAACTTATTCTTTAAAATTTAATTACATTCCCAACTAATTTTCACTATATCATGCGGATAATTGGATGCCAACAAAAAAATTACTTACACAAGCAAATATTTTCCCCTGCAGAAATGACACGGATATTTCTCATTACAAATTTTATCTCCGCACATACAAATAAGGGGCGAATAGTATCGCCCCCATTGATTCTTTACTTAAATAATCAATTTAGAATTGCATTGATTTCCACATCTATCCCGTCTAAGGTGTTTCCATGGAAATCAAGTTACCTATTGGTTTGTTGTAAACAAGTATCACAATCGGTGAAGGAGGCATCTCTTCATTGTATTCCGTTACAATCACAACATCCTGATTTTCATATGGACACTCAACCAGCCAGGCTCCTGGAGGGACTTGTTCCTCAAGCCGATCACAGGAACCATAATTCGGTTGTTGACCCGGAGGAGCATTCGGAATCCAAATTCGGCAACTGCCTAATGGTGGAAGATGGCCTCTTGGAATCGCTAATCTTCCACGATTATTAGCTCCGTCGTCATCTCCGTCGTCATCTCCATCGTCATCTCCATCGTCATCTCCGTCGTCTCCGTCATCATCGTCATCATCATCGTCATCATCATCGTCATCACCATTGTCATCCCCGTCGTCATCATCTCCCGAAGTCGATGTAGGAGTCGGAGTTGGGGACGCCTCTAACTCTGGAGTAGACGTTGCTACTGGAGTGGGTGTCGATGTTGGAGGAACGGGTACCGGTGTCGGAGTATTTGGTATAGGAACACTTGTAGGGGTGTTGTCTACGAATCCACCTTGTAAGTATTCAACGGGCCCTGCCGTTTCAAATGGTCCAAAGAACCAAGGAGAACCTCCACGCGATAAGACAAAAATCATAAAGGAATAGCTGTGACCGAATTGCGGTCCGCTACGGAACAGCCTATGCGTCAATGGACTATTCTGTTCCCAAACAAAGTGATCGCGATTCGGATTCGGATTCCGTCCTAGAAAGACAGGTTCGTTGCCATCGATTTTCACATAAATATGTATATCGCGAGCACGAATACGATAGAATAAATTCAGGTCCCATTTCAAAACGAGCATTCTATTATTCGGCAGATCGAAATCCTGACCGTTGCTGAGATCCTCCGTACTGAATAGATCATCCGTGACAATCAAATCGACATCCGGCAACGGTGTTTCCGTTGGAACAGGAGTTGGTGTGCCAGGTTCAGGTGTTGGTACTGTTTCTTCGAGAAATTCTACCGGACCTGCATTACTGAATGGTCCAAAGAAGAATGGATCACCACTTGTCGTCAATGCAAAGACGAGGAACGAGTAACTATTGCCGAACTGAGGACCATCGCGGAAGTCTGGATGCAAGTATTTTCTGCCTTCTTCCCAAATAAGATAATCGACTTCTCCGTCGGCTGTATGACCCAGAAAATGCGGGTCTTCTTCCTCATTCACAAAAACATAAATGTGGAAATCACGAATACTTTGGGATAGTTCCAGATCCCAACGAATAACCAGCTGCCGGTCGTCTTCCGGATCATAATCCTCTCCGTTACTTAAATCCTCGAACGTATCGATCGTATCACTCACGGTAACCGGTTGCGGTTCTGGAGTCTCCGTTGGTGTCGCAGGGGTTGTGTCAGTCGGCGTCGGTGTTGGAGTATCCGGCGGAACAGGCATCTCGGTCGGAGGTGTGATTTCGATGACGGTAACAACAAACGAACAGGTTGACGTATTCCCGCTGTCATCGGTTGCCGTACAATTCACGACAGTATCACCAACCGCAAACATACTGCCGGATGGAGGATTACATATCACTTCCGGTGTAGGATCCGCCAAATCTGATACAGATGGTTCAGAGTACTCGACAATCTTCCCAACGGGAGCAGACGTTTCCTCAACCATGTCATCCGGACAAACGATGGAGGGCGGTACGGTATCCACCACACTGACTGTAAACGTACATGTCGAAATATTTCCACTGAAATCAATTGCGGTGGCATTCATAACCGTATCGCCAAGAGCAAAGACCGAGCCCGATGTCGGTTCAGAAATCACTGTCGGTGCCGGATCGCAAATATCTACGGCAACCGGTGTTGAATAAACCACAACCGCTCCAGCTGGCATTTGTGCTTCCCAAGTCATATCCGGTGGACAGACGAGTGTAGGCGAAATCGTATCAGCCACCGTAATGATGAAGGAACAGTTCGCAATATTACCCACATCGTTAATTGCTGTACATTCAACAATGGTTGGCCCAAATGGGAATAGAGAACCGGAAGGTGGTTCACAGACCAAAGTCGGTGTAGCATCAAAAGTGTCGGAAACTACAGGTGTTGCGTATTTAACTATCGCCCCATCATGTCCTTGTCCCTCAACCTGGAAGTCCGGCGGGCATGAAATGACCGGAGGCTCTTCATCGATTACACTGACAGTGAAGGTTGCATTGGCGATGTTTCCACTGGCATCAGCAGCGGTACAATGCACAATCGTATCACCAAGAGGGAAGAGTGAGCCGGAAGGTGGTTCACATACCACCGAAGGATCGGGATCGG
>CAZXSQ010000301.1:0-8617 GCA_964643335.1 uncultured bacterium | reverse complement strand
AGAGATAGAAAAAGAACCTGAGAAAAAAGAATGGAGTGAATTTGCCACTATAGATACCGATCCGGTTCCGGAATATGTGGCCCGTCTTGAACAAAGTCTGCAATTATGGGAGGAAACCTATTCCACCATCTTGCATGAAATGACTGAAGCCCAGCAATGGCGAGATTGCCTCGAACAACGCCCCGATTTTAAAATGTATAAAAGATTGATGCGCATAATCGGAAGGAAAATTTCCCCTTAAAGTAGTGAAAACCCTGTCCTGGATATCAGAGAAAACCTGACCAATAAAATGAGTGATTTCCTGATAACATGAATTATTAGACTACTGTAAAGTATGTATTGATTAGTAAATCTCTTAATTTCATTAATTAAAAACCAACCTTTTTTAGTTTGGTGGAAGGGTTTCAGAACATGCGTGTTCTATTAGTTGACGATAGCCAGGTTATACGGGAAGGGTTAAAAAACTTTTTTAGCGATTATTCCGATCTTGAAGTAATTGGAGAAGCCAAAGATGGACAAGAGGCGGTTGAAATGGCTGAAAGTTTAATACCTGACGCCATTGTTATGGATATTAGAATGCCCAGAATGGACGGCATCGAGGCTACACGGATCATTAAGCAAAAACATTCTAAAATAAAAATACTCGGCTTGTCTTTAAATGAACCGAGTTATTATGCAGAGAAAATGAAGAACGCAGGGGCTGACGAATTTTTAGTGAAAGATACTCCGGCGTCAAAAATCTGCGAAGTTCTTTTACGCTTCGGTAACGCTTCGGTAACGGACATTCTAAATAAAGTTACCCCATAAATTTTTCAAGGCTGTGAAAACAGGATGTCCTCGTTTTTATCCTTGATTGTCAAGTGGCTGCCGGCCGAGTCCAACCCCATGTAAATTCTGTTTTGTTCAGTGGCATCGCGAATCAATACCCCTGATTGTTCCGAATCCACCCCAACCGCGATGCGGCCTTTCTCATTGGTATCGAAGAAAGAGAGCTGCGCAATTTCATCTTCAAGATTCATAACTGTTCGCACTGTTCCATCTTGGCCGTAAAAGCAAAGTTGCGGACCTAATGAATCCAGTAGCATCAGAGCCCGTGTATTTCCCCGTTCATCATGAAGATGAATTCCAGTTCCTGACGGTTCACTGACCACAATCACCCGTGGAACACCGTTATTATCGATGAAAGCCAGGCTGGAAGACATCAAGATCGCCCTTTCTTTCCCGTCCTCGCTCATAGCGGCGAAGCGCTTGGCTTTGATCGTCTCAGGCACGGAAGACTGTTGCCCCATAACAAAAAATGAACATCCAACAACCACTACCAGCACCAGCATTCTGCTCAAAAACCGGTTTTGTTTCTCAACCTTTTCTAAACGCTTTGCGAGTAACTTATAATCTTGATTCGATTCCGTCATTGTCTTTTCCTTTCCTTTTACAATTAGAAACTCATAATACCATAAATACAATGGAATAATACGGTGATTAGCACCGGCGTCTTGGCGGTATACTGGGAGTTGCCGGCAAGATGCCGGCGTTACGAATGGTAGAAGGGGATATCACGATACATGTTTTTCAACAATACACGCTTGTTTTGGATGGCTTTATTTTTTGGTGGGATATTTAATTGTGCCCTCATTCATGGCCAGACCAACGAATTCATTGAACCGGAAATGGTAAACATTCCTGAAGGAAAATTTATTTATGGAAATACGGAGTTAGAAAGACAGCAATTTCTGATATCGCATAACGAACCGGCCGCTAAAAAGATTTCCCTCCCTGCATTCTGGATTGGAAAATATGAGGTGACAAATAAAGAATATGCCTGTTTCATTGATGATGGTGGATATGAAAACAAGCGATATTGGTCTGAAGCAGGATGGAGCTTTTGCCAACAATTGGGATGGAAAGAACCCCGCCGGTGGCGTGATAAAGATTATAACAGCCCTAAAAAAGAGAATTATCCTGTTTGTGCCGTGAGCTGGTATGAAGCGAAGGCCTTCTGCCGGTGGCTTTCGGAAAAATCCGGCAAATCTTACCGGCTCCCCACAGAACAGGAATGGGAAAAAGCCGCGCGGGGAGATTCGGGTAAAATTTTCCCGTGGGGAGATGAATGGAACTCCAGCCTATGCAATTGGCTAGGAGATACGAACGGTGATAACCTGCCAAACCATGAATTGGATGGATTTCTATATACCGCCCCGGTTGATCATTTTTCTGAAAGTCAAAGCACATACGGTTGCTTCAATATGGCGGGAAATGTACTGGAATGGTGTAATACGGAGTGGAATTCATCTAAAAAAAATGTCAAACAAACAATATACAAGGTTTATAAAGGGGGAAGCTTTTTCAGCGGCGAACCGCGATTGCTCCGATGTTCGTGGCGGGGTGGAACTTATCCGGAAATCGGCCATGTTTATTGGGGCATCACCGGCTTTAGAGCCGCCATGAACGAGAACGAAAAGCTTGCCGAATATTCCTATGTCTACCATTTTTGAAAAGAACCTGAAAGCGATCGCCAGGCGGTATCCACATTATCTCTCTAATTTGACAGAGGCATTAAAACCGGCGCCCCCCGAGCCACACGAATTGAAAATGGTAAGGGATTGGTTAAGCCGTACTTTAAGTCAACAAGGCGAACAGTACATCCTGCTGGGCATCGGTAAAGGTTATGCACTCCATATCCTGCTGCGGGAATTCAAGCCGCTGAATTTGGTTATTATCGAACAAGATTTTGGGAAACTGAGCGCTGCGTTGTCTTTATTCGACTTTTCTTCCGATCTTGAAAACCCTCATAATCTTTGGCTCGTGGAAATCCCCCCAAAGGAAATCAAAACCAAACTCAAGTATATGAAGACAGCGCTGGCCGCACGAGGATTCCGTTTACTGCAAAATCCATTGGCCAATTCAGGAAGCGATTATTATACTCAAGTCAATCAAGAGCTCAAATCAACAATTGAACACGAAACGTTTAATTTGAAAGCCAGGTTGATGAGGGGGAAACTGGCGCAAAGCAATCTCATTGGAAATATTCACGCCATACTTGAATCCTATACACCTGACGATATTTTCAATCTTTTTTCAGGCCAACCGGCAGTGGTGGCGGCGGCGGGGCCTTCATTGGATAAAAACGTAATTCATTTAAGCAAGGCTCAAAATCGGGCTGTATTGCTCTGTGTCGATACCGCCTTAAGGACTCTCAAAATCCATGAAATTGAACCTGACATTGTCGTAACGACTGATCCAACGTTGCAAAACGCCAAACATTTTGATGGAATTCACATAAAAGAGCATACATGCTTCGCTTTTTCCCCCGATGTTCATAGTGATATACCCTTACGAAACCAATACCTCCCTTTAGGGGTATGTTTACATGATAATAGTACCCGGCTGTCCTATTATTTGAGAGAACTGCTGGGCTTTCAGCGTCTTTTGGAACGCCCGCCCCATGTGGGAGAAACCGCCATACGGCTGGCCCTTCTTTTGGGATGTGATCCCATAATTTTGGTGGGATTAGATTTGGCTTCTGCCGAGGGAACCACTCACACTGAAGCCGGTTCCTATTCCTCCCAGATTGTCAATATGACAGATAATCAGGTCGAACTGAAGACAAAAGAAGGAACACATATATCGCAAGCAATCGTGAAAGTTCCAGGAGTGGATGGTTGTGAAATTCCAACGCTATATTCCTTTTACATGTATTTGGAAAACCTCAATGAATTGATCGCTTCGACCACTGTCCGCTGGATTGACGCCACGGAAGGAGGCGCATTGAAAAAAGGCTGTGAAATTTTACCGCTTGAGGAGGCACTCAATCAAATCGGTCATACAAATATCAATGTAAACCAGCAGTTCCGGGGTTTACCGGAGATCGACAAGGATCAAAGAACCAGCATTAAAGTCAAATTGCGGCAATCTCTTTCTCATATAAATGCCATCGCTGATAAATTGAAAGCCATTTCAACAGGAGCGGCAAATGAACCGGAAGCGGTAGAAGCATGGAATCAATTTTTGGAAGACCCTGTGACAAGAGCTTTACTTGATCACGCCGTATTTCCTTTTCAGCTGCACCCGCCTGTTGAACAAATCCCACCAGAAAAACGGCTGTCTTTTTTACAAAAACAAGCAGGAGAAGCCCATGCGATCATTCATACCTATGTAAGACTATGGGAAAAATCATTGAAAAACGGATAACCGTGGATTCACACCCACGGTTGGGATTTAAATTAAAATGGGATGAGTTTGAGTCTTCTAAAACCCCTTCAGGGTTTTTGGCTGAATTTACATTTTTCCAGGGCTGTTAGCCCTGGCTATCATATATTACCCCTTTGGGGTATAAAAACTATCATATATTACCCCTTTGGGGTATAAAAACATACTTTCAACAAGTACCCAAATATCGGTTGATCCATTTTTTTATAATCATACATAGTCTGGGATGACGAAGGGCTCACGGTAGTGGCCGCGCATGAAGTCATTTGCCCAGTCTGTTAGATAAGAGCTGCCAATGAATTGTTCTCTTTCCTGATCCATTTCAAGCCAGGGGCCGAGAAACGCCTCGGTTTGAGACCAGTCGACGCCGTTGGCTTTAAGGTGGTCCAAGAAGCGTTCCACAGTGTCTGCGGCATCGCTGCCTTGATCTTGAACCGCTTCACGAAGTTGATCCGGAGAAGACAAGGTACCGAGCCGATAAGAGATGTTGGCCATATGCACCAATGAAGTGGACAAGTAACCTTCCTGAACATCGGAACGAAGATCGCTGACTTTACGGCTGCGTACAGCGGAGATGAAATTATAAAGATGCCCTTGGTGACCTGAATATCCGCCTTTATCACCTACTGGACCGTCCCATCTCGGATAAGAGGATTGCCCTTTTTCGCAATAAATTTTTTTGCTTAAAAGCTCGGGGCCGTCTTTTGCTGGTAAATTACGCAATTCAAAGATGACCAATGGCCCTGGATCATAGTCGAATAGGGCTACTTGGGTGTTGGGTGTTTCTCCATCGTCGTTGAACAAGAAGCGTCCGCCCAAGCTCATGACGCGCTTCGGCAGTGTTTTTTGACCTAAAGATAAACGGCAGGCGTCCAAGGGATAAATTCCATTGTTGCCGATTTCAGCCGTGCCGGTAGGCCACACCCAATGCCAGTCGTAATGGAATCTTTCCCGGCGCAAAGGTTTCAGTGGAGCCGGGCCTGTCCATAAATTGTAATCTACGGATTTGGGTACCGGCTGCGGACCTTTAACTTTTCCAATACTATTCCGGCTTCGATGCAGGCAGGTATACGCCACCTGGATTTTACCAAGATTTCCCTTTTCGAGTTGTAATTCTCCGGTTTGGTGGCTGTGGTTTTGATTGCCGAATTGGACGATGCGGTTGTATTTGCGGGCGGCTTTCACCATTTGCCGGCCTTCCCATATGTTGTGGCAAAGCGGCTTTTCGCAATACACGTCCTTTCCTGCCTGGCAGGCCCAAATGGTGACCAGCGCGTGCCAATGGTCAGGCGTGGCGGTGGAAACGGCATCGATGTTTTTGTCTTCCAGTAACTCCCGGACATCGATGCAGCCGTTCACGTTTTCTTTGTGTTTTTTCGCACGTTCCATCTCCCGCTCGAGTACATTGCGATCCGCATCACACAATCCAACGATTCGCACTTTGGGCAGTCCTCTCAGCCATCGTATATGGTTGCTTCCCTGGCTGCGGAAACCGACTACAGCCACACGGATGTCGTCGTTAGCGCCCAGAACACGGGCGTGCGGCGCTAATCCTAAAGCCGCTCCCATCCATAAAGATTTTTTTATGAAAGAGCGGCGGGTTGTTTTACTCATATCCGAACTCCTTCTTCGTCGCTTGGACGGATATTAAATTTATTTGACTTTTTCCATCATACATGGGGAAAGGGGGGTCTGAAAAGGGAGCTTTTCGAGTCGCGCAATCTGTGATTTTGTTATGGGAAACAAGATTTGATCAGGTTAACACAAAGAGGGCGGCTTCGGCAAATAAATTGGGCATAAAGTTTTGCAGTTTTCTGTGTTTTATATAGAAAGACCGAACGATATTAAACTGTTCTTTTTCACAGAAGGTCAGAAAATCTTTAATGGTGAAAAAATGGATGTTGGGGGTTTCATACCATTTGTAGGGGAGGGATTTGGTGACGGGAGCTCTGCCCAGGAAAAACAATTGGCAGCGTGCGCGCCAATAACCGAAGTTGGGAAAACTGACAATGCCTTTTTTCCCCACGCGCAGCATTTCCCTGAAGACAAGCAGCGGTTTATGGATTTCCTGCAAGGTTTCGCTGAGAACCACATAATCGAATGACTGGTCAAGATAATCCGCCAAGCCTTCATCAATATCGCCATGGTGCACGGAGAGTCCCTTATGGATGCATTCGCAGACATCTTCCTCCGAAACTTCGACGCCGGTTCCTTGGACATTCTTTTGTTCTTGAAGTAAATGGAGAAGATCGCCCTTGCCGCAGCCTAAATCCAATACTTTACTGCCTTCTTCGACGATATTGCAAATAAGTTCATGTTCATAACGCTGAGCAGTGGTTTTGATTCTTTTTTCAGTCATTCACAATATGATCCTTAGAAACATAAGAGAGGAAGTCGCTAATCAATTTGGTTTGCTGTTCATATTCCAGCAAAAAAGCATCGTGACCATAATCCGATTTAATTTCACAAAAACTGACTTGAACACTGTTCCGCCGAAGGGCTTTTGCAATAAGCCTGGATTGATAAGGCGGATAAAGCCAGTCACTGCTGAAAGCAATAATAAGAAACTTCGATTTTACATCTTTCAAAGCCTCTGTCAGATTTTTATAACCTTCAGCCAGATTGAAATAATCCAGCGCTTTGGTGATGCAAAGATAACTATTTGCATCAAAACGCTGAGTGAAGGTACTGCCTTTATATTTCAGGTAGCTTTCGACTTGAAAATCAGTGAGCAGATCAAAACTTAAGCGTTCACGATTCTGCAGTTTTCGGCCGAATTTCTCATGCATGGATTTGTCGCTCAAGTAACTGATGTGGCCGATCATCCTTGCGAGTGCCAGTCCCCGTGAAGGAGGCTCAGAATCGTAGTAATCGCCGTTGTTCCAATTGGGATCCGCGATAATCGCCTGTCTGCCTACTTCGTTCAATGCAATATTTTGGGCTGAATGAACAGCGGTGGTGGCAATGGGGATGGATGAAACCACCATCTCCGGATAGGAAACCGCCCACTGAAGCGCCTGCATCCCCCCCATGGAACCGCCGGTGACGCATAAAAGACGTGGGACACCAAGATGATCGATTAACAACTTTTGGGCTTTGACCATGTCATGGATCGTAATGATGGGAAAGGATGAACCGTAAGGTTCATTGGTTTTTGGATCAATCGAGCTGGGGCCGGTAGATCCTCGGCAGCCACCGATGCAGTTGGAGCAGATGACGAAAAATTTCTCGGTATCGAATGCCTTGCCGGGACCGATAAAATCCTCCCACCAACCGGGTTTTTTATCACCGTGATAGTAACCGGCGGCATGGTGATCGCCTGACAAGGCGTGGAGAATCAGAATGGCATTATCTTTGTTTGGACTTAATTTACCGTAAGTTTCATAAGCAATCGTGATCGGGCCGAGTTTGCGTCCGCTGTCGAGCGTCAGTTCATTGGGCGGTTCGCACAGAGTGACGGATTGATCTTGAGTATACCCAACCGATTGCCTGTTTTTATCTTTTACTTGTGCTGAATCTGAAGAGACCAGCGGTAAAGCCATAACTTTTTATCCTTTAAATGTTTGATAATGCCTGATCAAGGTCTTCGATAATATCATCGATATTTTCCAATCCGATCGAAAGCCGGACATAATCGGGAGTTACACCGGATGATTTTTGCTCTTCTTCCGTCAGTTGCTGATGCGTTGTACTGGCGGGATGAATGATCAATGATTTGGCATCGCCTATATTCGCCAAATGGGAAAAAAGTTTGACATTGTTGATCAGTTTTTTCCCGGCTTCCAGCCCGCCTTTTATACCAAAGCCAAGCAGTGCGCCAAACAACCCTCTACTATGATACTTCTTTGCCATTTCATATGAAGGATGATCGGGCAGCCCCGGATAATTTACCCAGGAGACTTTAGTGTGTTCATTAAGGAATTCAGCCACTTTCATGGCGTTTTGGCTGTGGCGTTCCATGCGTAAATGTAACGTTTCAAGTCCCTGCAAGAACAGAAAAGCATTGAAGGGTGACATCGCCGGTCCTAAATCTCTTAACAACTGTACTCTCGCTTTTATGGCAAAAGCGACATTGCCAAGACCGGGAAAGTCACCAAATGTTTGCCAAAATTTCATACCATGATAGCTGGGATCAGGTTCAGTGAATTGTGGAAATTTGCCACTTCCCCAATTAAACTTTCCGGAATCAATAATTATACCACCGATAGAAGTTCCATGACCCCCGATGAATTTTGTAGTGGAGTGCATCACGATATCCGCACCGAAATCTATGGGGCGAACAAGAAATGGAGAGGCGGCGGTATTGTCAATAATAAGTGGAATATCGTTATCATGAGCGACATTCGCAACCGGTTCAAAATCAAAAGTGTCCAGTTTCGGGTTGCCGATGGTTTCGCCGAAAATCGCTTTA
>CAZXSQ010000300.1:0-8618 GCA_964643335.1 uncultured bacterium | reverse complement strand
GTTCAATCAAATTTTTTGACCGTTTTGAGCTCAATTTGAGTGATAAGAGACTAAACACAGGAGTAATTTGAATGATTAGAACAAAACTTTGTTGCATAGCCATATTGGGATTATTGTTGAACAGCTTGGTTTTCATTCCACTGTGTGAAAGCAAGAATATTTCTGAGCTGAAAGAAGGTGATCTGCACGTTTTTAGAGATTGGATCAAGTGGCAGGATAACCGTCCCACATTGCGGCATTATCTCAACATAAGAACATGGAAACTGCTGGATGCCAGGAAACATGAAATCGAGAAACTAAGCAATCGCCGTGATTGGTTAAAGCGAATATCCAGAGCCAAAGCTCGGTATCAGGATGTGCTCAGGCCGATGCCGCAAAGAACTCCTCTGAACGCCAAGATCACAGGTCAAAGCGAAACGGATTTCTGTCGAATAGAAAGAATCTTGTTTGAATCGCGCCCAGAAATGTATGTGACCGCCTGTCTATTTATTCCAAAAGATCTAATCGAGCCACGTCCGGCTGTGTTGTACGTCTGCGGTCATACCAGCCAGGGCTACCGTTCTGCCACCTATCAAAACGTCATACTCAATTTAACCAAAAAAGGATTTGTGGTTCTGGCTTTGGATCCCGTTGGCCAGGGAGAGCGGTTGATGTATTTCGATCCTGATAAAAACCAATCGCTTGTCGGCGGTCCAACCAGCGAACACTCTTATGCAGGGAAGCAGTGTTTTGTCACCGGAGACATCATCGCATCGTATTTTTTATGGGACATGGTGCGCGCGATCGATTATCTGGAAACCCGCCCAGAAGTGGACGCCACCAGAATAGCGGTACACGGCCGGTCGGGTGGAGGCACTCAGAGTTCTCTGATTATGGCCTATGATGATCGTGTAGCCGCTGCCGCTCCGGAAAATTACATAACCAGCCTCCGCCGTTTAATGCAATCCGTTGGTCCGCAGGATGCGGAACAAATTCTCTATCGTGGTATTTCATTGGGATTAAATCATGCCGACTTTATCGAAATGCGAGCGCCAAAACCGACATTGATTATTGCGACAACCAATGATTATTTCAATATCACCGGTGTTCACGAAACCGTTGATGAGGCCAAAAAATGCTATGAGGCTTTGGGGAAAATAAATAATCTCCAACTCGCCCAAGATGAAGGTCCCCATGGTTCGACAGAGAAAAACCGTGGATCACTTTATAAATTTTTACGGGAGGTTTTTGATTTTTCGGGTAATACGGAAGATGAAATGTTTGATCCGCTCCCCGATGAACGATTGAACGTCACTGAAACAGGACAAGTTATCAGCGCTTTGGGAGGCAAAACCGTTTTCGACTACAACCGTGATTATGCAGAAAAGCAATGTGCAGGATTGGTTGAAAAACGCGAATATGCCGGCAATTTTCTTAAATCGGTTCAACTGAAATCTAAAATCCTTTCTGGATATAGAGAGCCATGTCCTCTTTCTGAATCACCGGTGATGACGCATCGGTACATTATGGATGGTTACCGTCTCGAAACCTGGTCTATTCCTGGTGAATACAGTTCAGCTACGCCGATTTTACTGGCGGTTCCAGACAATGGTTTTCCCCTCCGAAGGAAAACAGAGCAAAACTCAATTATTGGAACTGTTGGTTCAAAAAGGCCAGATTGTGCTCGCCGCTGATTTATTGGGCATCGGAGAAACCGATAGCGGAAACCGTGACTACCAGAATCCATTTCAGGCTTTTTGGATTGAAACGAGTATACCCGGTATCCGTGCAATCCAGATTTCACGCTGTGTCGAGTTTGTACAAAATTTACCCTGTGCCGAAAAGAATCAAATCCAAGCCATTGGAACCGGAGCAGCGGCTACTGCTCTACTACATTGCGCTGCCTATAATGAAGACATTTCCAAAGTGGCATTGATAGACGCTCTGTCAACTTATGAACGTTTCGTCATGAACCGCTATTATAACGTCGATGCGAATGCATTGGTTCCAGCCGCCTTAAATGATTATGACCTGCCCGATCTCGTTTGCCTGATTGCTCCACGCCCTGTCTTAATCCTCGGAGCTAGAGATCACAAAAACAACATGTTAAGTAAAGAAGAAGTGGAAACCGATTTGCAATTCGCCAAAAAATGTTTCACAACCAAACAAGCCGAAAAAGCACTATCCATTTCACAAACAAGCGAAACTGATAGAAATGAATTGTTGGTTCAATGGCTAAGCTGGGACAGATAAAACGCAGGACGCCTGTCATACCATGCAAATGCAGGTGTGGCCGCCTGTCTTACCCACTTTATGTTGGGAATAGGGTTTTAAGGTCTTCTGGGGTGGGTTGCTGTCCGTATTCACAGATTTCGAACGGTTCAGCATAGCGTATGGATTTTTTTTCACCGTAAAGTTCTTTCAAACATTCACGGCAACAATCGGTCATGGCGAGCATCCATCGGTCCCAGTCCGTTGGAAGCCATTTGCGTCTTTCATTCTCGGATTCAGGGACTTGATCCAGTTTCCCATCCAAATAGGGGAGCCATTCATAAAACTGGGATGTATGGCAATGCAGCGCATCCCATTTCAGTTCCATATACTCATCCACGGCCACGGCGATATCAGGCTGAAATGGATAAGGCTTTTGGAAATGATCCCAGCCATAGAAGAAAAATGGATTTTTCTTCAACGCAGCCACATCCGGACAGATTTGAGGCACAGTGACCATATACGCAGCATCTTGAACAAGTATACCGGTATATCGATGATCCGGATGATAATCATTAGGGCGGTGGCTAATAACGATATCCGCATTCCATTCACGGATCAATCGAATGATGTCACGCCGGACATCAAGCGTTGGCAGGAGTTCTCCGTCATGGTGATCAAGCACATCATACTGAATGCCAAGAACCGTTCCGGCTTTTTTGGCCTCCAATGTCCGCCTGCGGGCCAAACTTCCGCCGCCTTCAATTTGATGACCTGCGTCACCGTTGGTCACGGAAACGAATTTCACCGCATGTCCGGCGGCGACATATTTTGAGGCCAAGCCCCCAGCAAATATTTCGCAATCATCGGGATGAGCACCGAAAGCGATCATCCGCAAAGTTGGTGTTGTCATAGTGAATCCTCCGTTATACTTAATTCAGTGAGAACATTACACTTGGTGGTTGTTATGAAAATATTATTATTAACAATACATGCAAAACTAGAATATGGAATTGCACTGCCAGAAGTAAAACGGGAATTCAGCATAGAATGTTCTCAAATTTTTGGCATATTATGATGATTGCTATTGCATTGGGGGGCGATGCATTTTCAGTTGCCTTGGGTGCCGGAGCGGGAAAACGCTTTAAGGGTCAGAGATTTCGGCTGAGTTTTCATTTTGGGCTGTTTCAGATGCTCATGCCACTGATCGGGTGGAGTATAGGGACAAACTTGGTTTACTGGATCTCGTTTTGGGACCATTGGGTAGCGTCCGGAGTTCTTTTTATTATTGCAATTCATATGTTTTACGAAGCGCTTTTTTCAGAACACAAAGAACGTGAAACAGATTTGTCTCGCGGATGGTATTTAGTCTTATTATCAGTAGCCACAAGCATCGACGCTCTTGCCATTGGTCTGGTATTTGGTGTGCTTGATATCGACCCACTAATTCCGTGTATCATAATCGGTTTGGTTGCAGGTTTCATGACTATCGCCGGATTATATCTAGGTCGTAAATTGAGAGCCTCTTTTGGACAAACCGTAGAAATAGCCAGTGGTTTTATTCTCTTATTTCTCGGATTGAAATTTTTAACTCTTTGAAGAAATTAAGATTATATCAATATTTTTTCCGGTGATAAGCCATTCTCTGTGATTTTGGATGATCAGTTTTTGCAGTTTTTTCAGAAGCGTATTGCTTGGTGACTTTGATAAAGTCAAGATCCGCAAGAATCTTCCCCATAGGAATATAATCCTCTTCGTGAAAGCTTTTGGGCGTAATAGATGGAAATCCTTTGCGTGAAACCTCTTCAATCAGGAAATTTTCAATATTTTGCATTGACATTGTTTGATTCGATAATTCATCCCGATACTCCTCGATTTTAACCAGTTCCCGCAATTCCTGATAAATTAACTCCCGAAGTTCCTCGGGATCATCGGGGGGAGAGGAGATTTGCCCTTCAAACTGTTCCATTTCAGGTATTTCTTGTATCCGGTTCGAGATGAGTTCTTTCAGTTCCTCATCGTTCGTGTTTTCAGCAATATGATTCAGCTCGGTGACAAGGTTATAGACATAGGCTGAATTGAGATTCACATCCAAACTGATCATCTGACGCCAGGCACGCAGCATCATAAAGCGTAATCGCAAGGATTCTTTCACATCATCGGACATCAGCATGATTTCTTTTTTGGCGTGGGCCAGCATTTCGCGTTTTCTTCGAGCCAATTCTCTGACACGAGGCTTATTGCCCTTTTTTTCATGGGTTTCGACTTCATGAATAATTTTCGTAAGGTCTTTTAGTACCCTTGAATTACGCTTTTGACGGCGGATTGAGTCGTCCACTTTGCGTAATCCATCCTTATATTTCAAGCTTTCTCTTAAAATTCCTGGTACTTTCTGGGTATTTTCTTCGATAACAGACAACGGGATTTCATTGCGTTTGGATAGGGTGGACGCTGTAGAGTAACAAGCCTCTGCCGACTCTTTAATTGCCTGCATAAAATAGTTTCCATCCTCGTTGAGGACATTTTCAAGAGAAATCTGTTTTGAATTTTGGTCTTGTTGTGAATTCATTGATTAAATAACCAAAACCATTAAAAAAATAGGACACTTTTCTCCGGACAAAGACCTTTATGATTTTAATCTACGAAATAAGTATCTTTAAGTCCTAAGTTACAACAAAAAACTAAATCAAGAGACTTTACCATAAATAGTCAGAATGCAAAACTCTATTGAGTTCATCTTGGCGTGACGTCGAGTGAATGATAAATTTATATAATATATGATTTTATAAAATTGTAATCAAACAAACGGTCACCCCAATCCTGTGCTCATGTTTTCACTGAATTCTAACAATCGAGGGATAATGATTATCCAATATCAAATTGAAATCATATATAAAAACAATCAGATGATCAACTCTAAAATTGGGGGTTGAATGAATTTTCTATGAAAAAAAAGGGAGTGCCTAAGGGGCCATTAGGTAAGTTTATTATTGTTGATATTTTAATTATTTTCGCAGCTCTTTCTTTCGCTTTTCTGATTCGTTTTCAGGATTTTAGCGCTGAACATATAAAAATATATTATATCTTGATCGTCCCGATTGTCTTGGTCCGAATTGGTTCGTTGTACGTTTTTGGTTTATACGATTTCAGCCGGGGATTCACGACGTTTGACGTGATCTATTTCACCGGCTGCGCCATGATAGTCGCTCATGCCATTGAAGTGTTAACCATTCTTTATACGGGAACATTTATAGTCAATCCCGACTTAAGAGCCAGTAAAATGGCCCCTAATGAAGTGGTATCTGAAACGCCAAAAACTACAGGTGAAGGTGGAAAATTTGGACAAGATACGATTGATGAAGCCCCAGTTCAATATTCCCGATACATTCTTGTCTTAAATTTTGTGCTCAGTTGGGCTGGTGCGTCTACATGGCGAATTCTGTATCTAAAACGAAGGCGCCGGTGGGCTTATGACCGGACTCGCCTTTTGATCGTGGGGGCGGGAGAATTGGGCGAAAGTGTCCAACGTGAAATCCAGCAATATTCCCGCCTGGGGCATGAAGTGATCGGCCTGGTCGATGACGATATTGAAAGCCGGACAAATGGAGCCGCTGTCCTGGGCCGGATGCGCGATCTTCCCAATTTAGTGCAAACCAACGAAATTGAAGAGATCATTGTCACCAGCCGGCAGGCGAATCGGGAAGAGTTGTTGAATATAATCTCAACCTGTCAAGACACCGGATGTAAAATACGTTTACTTCCCGAGTTATACGAAGTTATTATCGGGCATGTAGAGATCGGGCAGGTAGCCGGTGTACCGTTAATTTCTGTCAATTCCACCGAGATCAATGAATGGATCATATTTATCAAGCGGCTGCTTGATTTAACGGTGTCATCAATTTGTCTCATTTTTCTGCTGCCTTGTTTCCCTTTTATTGCACTGGCTATCAAGTACAGCAGTTCCGGCCCTGTTTTTTACCGTCAAAAACGAATTGGAAAAAATGGCCGGCTCTTCATCTTGTATAAATTCCGGACCATGTATGAAGATGCGGAGATGGAATCGGGACCGGTTTTGTCATGGGAGAATGATCCGAGGGTTACTCCGGTCGGACGTTTTTTACGCCGCTGGCACCTCGATGAGACTCCCCAATTTTTCAATGTGTTGAAAGGAGAAATGAGTTTGGTCGGCCCCAGGCCGGAAAGACCCCATTTCGCACAGCAGCATAAGGAAGAAATACCGGCTTATCAATTGCGCGAAACAGTGCGGCCTGGGATGACAGGTCTTGCGCAAATCCACGGTTTTTACTATTCCCCCGTCGAGCATAAACTGCGTTACGATCTCGCTTATATTCATAACATGTCATTATTGCTCGACCTGAAAATCCTTTTCCTCACCCTCCGTGTCACCTTCTCCGGGCATGGCCCGCAAATTTGATGGGATGCCAAGAGCAAGACCGCTTGCGGTCAGCCCTTGCGGTAGTGTGACATAGTGCCACTTTCATCAAGTGCTGCTTCGCACCCACCAAATAAAAAAAGATCAAATCACCAAAACTAAGTTATCGGAGACGCCACTAGCCGAAAACCTAACCGAAACGTTGAATCTTTCGGAGATTGCTTATTTCGCCAAGCTGATCGGCAACCAAAAACATAACCTGTATTAGATCCTCCCCGTTGAACACGACAAGAGCCAGATTCCGGCCCTTTAGGATCTATTTGCTCATATTGAGAATAATCGCTATACCAATCCTTGCACCACTCATTTAAGTTCCCATTCATGTCATATAAATCCCATGCATTTGGTTTCTTCAAACCAACTGGATGAGTTAAATGTCCTGAATTTCTAATATACCAAGCGTACTGATCAATCTCTCTTTCACTCGGATCATTTCCCCAATAAAACCGGGTCTGTGTTTCTGCCCGGCAGGCATACTCCCACTCCGCTTCAGTCGGTAATCTGAATATGTATTCATTCTGAGATTGGTTGAGTTTTTTAACAAACTCCTGGCAGTCATACCAAGTTACTTGCTCTACTGGAAGATCAGTTTTTGGAGCGAGTCGTCCCTCCGAACCTGTATTATATGATGGATTGTATCTCATTACTGCTATCCACTGAATTTGGGTAACAGGATACTTTCCAATAAAAAATCCTTTAGTTAAAGTCACTTTATGCAGGGGACCTTCATCGTCATTTCGCCTTTTTTCACCCCCAATCCCTAAAAAACCTTTTTTACTTCCCATCATAAAAGAACCTGGCTGAATATAAACCATTTCCAATGCAACCGCATCTTTTGGCATATCAGGGAGTTTAATAACAAGTCTGTTTTCAATTGTTTCGATGTTAATATTTTCGATGATTACTTGTTGAGTTGTTTCTTGGTGTGTAGTTTCTATATTTGACTGAGGCATCTCCATATCACTAGTTTGTTGTTCTTTTTCAATTCGTGGATCGCCATATCCTGTCAACATATAGATCTGTCTCATTGAGGTATTATTACGCCGTTCTTCTTCAAGTTGCCTACTTTCTTTTTCTGTTTTATGACATCGTTCCTCTTCATGTTCAGGATGGTTTTCCACCTTACGATTCTTTTTCTGTCCTCGACCGGCTTTGACAGTATGCTTCTTGTAATGATTATCGGGTATTATTGAAGAAATTTTGGAGGCTACTAAACGTAATCCCCTATCGATGTTTGTGAAAACAGGGATATCCACTCGACGTGCCGCTGATCGACAGTATCTATAGGAACCCCAAAAGGAACCGCCCCTCATACTTATCCAGTTAGAAAAATACTGACCTTTTGGATCTACTTGATCATCCTGAGAAAAGTGAAAATATAGCAGGATCGATTAAAATAACATTCTGACATTTTAACTTAGCGCGAGTGCCAAGGGCAAGACCGCTTGCGGTCAGCCCTTGGGTAGTGTGACATGGTGCCACTTTTATCAAGGGCTGCTTCGCTTACCCTTGGCACCCGGCATGACGTTTACATGAACCTTAAACTCAGCACTCTCCCCTTCCCTACGCACCATCACAAACCCTAGTTCCTCATTCGCCGGATTATCAGGGCATGTTCCAACAAAGAATTCAAGAGGTTCATTATTGGTTAACTCGAGGGTTACTTTGCCTGAATCATCCTTGGTGTTCCAGGTAATATATAAGTCACCTTCTGCTGTTCCTTTCTGAATATCCTTCAAATAATCGTATCCATTGGATTGATCGAATTCACAGGCCGGTTCCATTGGAATGTTGCAATGATCAAAATTTCCACGGATGTGATAGAACAGATCGTATTGGTGCGATTCATTTGAAGAGGCGGTCACATAATCAATAATTCCATCAGAAACCAAGGCCGTTTTCCGCCGTATATCTACACCTTTATAGGCTTCATTCACTCCCGCATGGATTTTTTTGGGATCGTATGAAATCTTAT
>CAZXSQ010000299.1:0-8656 GCA_964643335.1 uncultured bacterium | reverse complement strand
CTGTAGAAGAATGTCAGGAGAAGTGTTCTGATATGAGCCCCGTCAACATCCGCATCGGTCATGATTATTATCTTTTGATAACGAACGTTATCTACCTCGAACTCGTCGCCTATGCCGCACCCCAGAGCGGTTATGAGCGCGCGGATCTCGTTGTTGGAAAGGACCTTGTCTAGCCGGGCCTTCTCCACGTTCAGTATCTTGCCTCTCAGAGGCAGTATGGCCTGGAAGGCCCTATCTCTTCCCTGCTTTGCCGAGCCACCGGCGGAGTCACCCTCGACCAGGAACAATTCGCAAAGCTCCGGCTGGCGTTCGGAACAATCCGCTAATTTACCCGGGAGGTTGCTACCGTCCAAGGCGTTTTTCCGTCGAGCCAGATTTCGCGCCTTTCGAGCTGCATCGCGTGCCTGGGCGGCGCTAATCACTTTTTGGGCTATTTTCTTGGCTTCTGATGGATGCTCTTCTAAGTACTCGGATAAACCGTCGTTGACGATCGATTCCACCAACCCTTTGACTTCGCTGTTGCCTAATTTGGTTTTCGTTTGTCCTTCAAATTGGGGATTGGAGATTTTGACAGAGATGACGGAGGTTAATCCCTCGCGGAAGTCTTCACCGGAGATGGTGACCTCGTTTTTCTTCATCAGGTCATTTTTTCTGATGTAATCGTTGGTTGTTCGGGTTAAAGCCGAGCGAAAGCCGGCCATGTGTGTGCCGCCTTCCCGTGTGTTGATGTTGTTCGCAAAGGAGAAAATATTTTCCTGGTAACTATCGTTGTATTGCATTGCGATTTCGACGGATACCATCTCCTTGGCGCCGTCAGGCATCTCGATTTCACGTTCCCGATAAAAGTAAATTGGCTTATTATGCAGCACTGTTTTGTTTTGATTTAAATACTTGACGAATTCAACAATACCGCCTTTGAAGTGAAAAGTAGCCTGTTTCCCTTCTTCACGCTCATCCGTCAGAATGATGGTGACACCCCCATTCAAGAAGGCTAATTCACGCAAGCGGACTGCGAGGACATCGAATGAAAAGGCCGTGCTTTCAAATACTTTACTGTCCGGTTTGAAAATAATCTTGGTACCGGTGTTTTTGGTTTTACGGATAATCTCGGGAGGCCCTTCCGGAAGTCCTCTGTTGTAACGCTGATAATAGACTTGACCGGCCCGTTTGACTTCCACTTCCAACCATTCCGACAGGGCGTTCACGACGGAAATCCCGACTCCATGAAGCCCGCCAGAGGTTTTATATGATTTATTGTCGAATTTCCCCCCGGCATGCAGCACGGTGAGCACTACCTCAAGTGCACTCTTGTCTGTATATACACTATGGGGGCCAACAGGAATACCCCTGCCTTCATCCACGACGGTTATACTGTTGTCGGAATGGATAATGACTTCGATTTTGTTGCCATATCCCGCCGAGGCTTCATCGATCGAATTGTCAACTACTTCATAAACTAAATGATGCAGACCCGTCGGTCCTGTGCTGCCAATGTACATGGCCGGACGTTTTTTAACCGCTTCCAAACCCTCGAGTACAACAATATTGCTTTCATCATAAGTTGAAACCGTACTTGCTTTTACCATATTCTTTGCCCTCGAACCTCGACTATAGAGTACACATTCATGCAGAAAGAACGTTTGGTCGGATTCTTATTTGATGTGATTTTAAATTGACTAGAATAATAAACATTTATATTTACCAGCCAAACAAGTTATTTTACTTGCAAAAAGTAAAAATGTCAAGAATTGAAAGTAGCATTATTCCCTAAATATTGTGCCTTTGCTTTCCCTGTAATACCATAAATTGTGCCATCTATATCAAAAATAGCGTGTAACCTTCCCCCTTGTGAAAACCAGCGCTGTAAGATAACTTGGCTTAATGAAAAAGGTGACTTCTTCTTGTATGTATAACTGAAATCATGAAAAAATTAATCCTTTTAGGTTCAACCGGCTCTATAGGGCGTCAATGCCTGGATGTCGTCCGCTGTCATCCGGATCAATTTCAAGTTGAGGCTCTTGCAACCCGTCAAAATCGTGATTTGCTTGAGCAGCAAATTTCGGAATTCAAGCCCCGATATGCCGGTTTAATCCACAACCATTTTTCCGAAAAGATAAAAAGCGAGTGCCAAGAACACAAAACCGTCTTCATGACCGGTGAAGATTCTTTATGCGCCATCGCCCGTGAGTGCAAGGCCGATACCGCTGTGATCGCCACTGTGGGGGCGGCGGGTTTCCGGCCGACTTTCGAAGCCATCCGATCAGGGAAAAACATCGCGCTGGCCAACAAGGAAGTGCTGGCCATGGCCGGTGATTTGCTGATGAGCGAAGCGCGCACGCACCATGTTTCCATTGTCCCGATTGACAGCGAACACAGCGCTATTCTGCAATGCCTGCAATGCGGACAGATGAATGAGGTTTCCAGAATCATCCTCACCGCTTCTGGCGGTCCTTTCCGCGGCTGGAAACCGGAGGAACTGGAAAATGTGTCCGTACAAGAGGCCTTGAACCACCCGACTTGGGAGATGGGCAAAAAAATCACGATTGATTCAGCGACCTTGTTCAATAAAGGATTGGAGGTCATCGAAGCGCACCAACTGTTTGCGGTAGGATTGGACCGCATCAACGTGGTCATTCATCCCCAGTCGATTATCCATTCGATGGTAGAATACATCGATGGCTCCATTCTCGCCCAATTGGGCGATGCAGATATGCGTACACCTATTCAATACGCACTCTCCTATCCTGACCGGATAAAGCGGTCAGGCAGAAAATTGGATTTGATGGAAATGGGCGAACTTACTTTTTATCCTCCCGACATGAAAACATTTCGATGCCTCGACCTGGCCTACCAGGCGGCTGAAGAAGGCGGCACGATGCCCGCCTACATTTCGGTTGCCAATGAGATCATCGTGGACGCTTATCTCAATGAGCAAATTTCATTCGGCTCCATCCCCCGTTTTCTGGATAAAAGCATGAATAAACATAATGTCATTCGTGATTACACCTTGGATGACATTTATAATGTTATTGAAGAATCATGCGTAAAAACCACAGCACTTATCCAAACCTCGTAATCTCATGTCAATACAATTGAACAACACAACTGACACATTATTGAATATTGAAAACCTTCATACTTATTTTTATACCAGTGAAGGAACCAGCCGCGTTGTCGATGGCGTAACACTTCAACTTCAGAGCGGAGAAACACTGGGGCTGGTGGGAGAATCGGGGTGCGGGAAAAGTGTGACCTCGTTATCGATACTGCGGCTGATCCCCTCCCCGCCTGGACGGATTGTATCAGGAAAACTGATGTTCAAGGATAAAAATCTGCTGGATATGACCGATCAGGAAATGCGGAAGATACGGGGGAACCAGATTTCGCTCATTTTTCAGGATCCCATGACTTCACTGAATCCAGTTTTCACCGTCGGAGAACAGATTGCGGAGGTGTTTCGCGTTCACCGGAAAATGAACCGGCGCCAGGCTTTTGACGCTTCGGTAGAGATGATGGAAAAAGTGAGAATCCCCGCCGCACGCCAACGCGCGCGGGAATACCCGCATCAACTTTCCGGGGGGATGCGGCAGCGGGTTATCATCGCCATGGCGCTGACCTGCGATCCGGATTTGCTGATCGCGGATGAACCCACCACAGCGCTGGATGTCACGGTTCAGGCGCAAATCCTGGCGTTGATCGACGATTTGAAGCAGCGCATGAATACATCCGTCATTCTGATTACCCATGATTTAGGGGTGATTGCCGAAGTGGCGGATCGAGTCGCGGTCATGTACGCGGGTCAAATCGTGGAAGAGGCCAACGTCGAGCAAATCTTCACCAACCCACTCCACCCTTACACCCAGGGCTTGCTGCGTTGCATCCCCAACCTATCCGATGAAGAACAAAACAAACTCAATGTCATCCACGGCATGGTCCCCACCCCCGCCAATTTCCCCCCAGCCTGCCGCTTCCACCCCCGGTGTGATCAACGCTTCGAACCGTGCGATCAACGCAAGTGTGGGATGTTTGAGTTGGAGGGGGGACGTAGGGTTAGATGTTTTTTGTATGAGGGGGGTAGGAAATTTTCCCCACTATAAAAACAGATTTATTCTGCGATACTATTCATATACGACAAGAAGAAGGTGATTGATATCATGACGGCTACTGTACAAAAAATGACAGCGGATGAGTGCGCGAAAGTCGTATCGCATTCGAGATATTTCACCTTCCAAATGGCGGAAGTAGCGGTGCCAAGAGAACTTTATGAAAAGGTTCTACAGAGGATTCTCCGACTCAAACCGATTCCCGTGTGATGATTCGGGTTTGAATAGCACAAATTGAGAAAAATTCAAGATTAGACTTGGGGAAGTGCGTCTAATTTATTGAATTGTCAGCATTTACAAGCCATTTTTTTCGTCAGAACGAGAAAAATTCTTAAAGAAACGTTGACGTGAAGCATTTTTATGAGGAAATTGAATGGTATCAAAAAAACGGGATAATTTCTCAGGTCAAATGGGAAATCCCGATTTGTATTTTTGAACCGAGAATACATGCTGGGTTACCTATTCCTGAATAACCCAGAAGGAGAAATGGACAATGAAACGAACACGAAAATTCAGAGCAACCGGGATTTTTTTTATCATTGCCTTGATCGTTTCGTGCGGTGATTCACATTTTAAATCCATGGGAAGTTCACTCGAAGATAAAATCTTTGAGGTTCAATCGATCGAAAAAAACTCTACCGTGCAAGGGATTGGATTTACACCCTTATCTGATCAATTGAGATTTTCGGATCATCAATTCTTATTTATCGTTTTCCCATCGTGCGATATTGAAGAAGGAGAATCCATTCTCGTAAAATCCAAGAAGACCCAAAAGGAATTCAAGAATAAAGCCTATAAGGTAATGGAGGGGGAATCGGGACTATCATTACTATGCATCCAAATATGGATTCGAGATTTTCTTGAAACAGAAGGGAAATCAACAAAACAAGTTTGGAAGGAAGAAGCGTCTTTAACGGCTGGGTTATTTAAAAGGAATCCAAATAAAAACGTTATTATCAAAGGAATGAGTCAAAACGAATTCATGGAATTTTTGTCAATCGGAAACAATAACCTCTCTCAAACCATTGAAGAACTAGCTGAGGATTTTCAACGATTAGAAAAAGAAATCTTTGAATCCATTAGCCATGAATAATATAAATAAATAGTATTCAGAAAAGAGTTCGGTTTACTCTCCCATAATTATCCAGATAATCCTCAGAAATGGAGATTATCGGTTTATGTTTTGGTTAACATTTTTTATTGGATTATTGTTAACTGATTTATTGTATGCTGAAGACATTATATTTCCTGATGATGCCGGCATTGTAAAATAAAGAGCATTATAATACCAACTGGATTGAACATTGGAGACGGCGGAATGTCACGAACATGGTTCACTCATCGAATCTGGCAATCTCCCTTAATTACACTGACCTGGGATTCGATTCTGTATGGTGAAGAAGAAATAGAAAAAATCCCTGATGACAAACGAGGTATATATGCATTTATTGTCTGTCACAATAGTAATGCCTTACCTCCTCATGGTTATATTTTATACATTGGAATTGCAGGATCAAATTATATTTACAAATATTTCGTTGATATGTGGTATCATTTTAATAGTTTAAGAGGTGTATTGTCAAAACCAAGTGTATTACATTATATAATTGGTAATTCAACTTTTTATGGTACATTAGTTCCAGCAAAAAAAATATACGCAGATATGTTGAGCGAATTAGGATTCTATAATGTCCAAATTAAACCAATCCGTAAAAGAAATTCAAAAAAAGAATTATTTGAATTTGATATTTCTGCAACTTATTAGAAATCTGATGAAAAATATACAATTTGAAAGCATAGAGAACTTATCGGGAAGAAGGTGATTGTGTGAAACGTTTTCGCGTCACTTGCGATGAAGAACAGCGGATTATATTGGTACCAATAGATATACCTGAAGATGAACAATAGCTGTATGATCATCCTGAAGTACTCGCCAGTGTTCCTAGAGATATTAAGCAAAGTAAAGAAGGTAAAACAGTTCCTGCCTGTGAAGATTTTCTGGCACTATGTCCCTGAAAGAAGAGGCATGACAATAATAAGTATTTACTCCCATCCAGATTATAATCATACTGGAAGAACAAGAAATTGAAGATGCATTGGATAATGTGGATTTGCGATGTCCGACAGGCATATCGCATTATTCTACCAAGACATGTTTCAGTTCCAATGATAGCCTAGTCCCCATACCCGCAGTAGTTCAGAGCATCCTTTGTCATATTCACCTGTAAAATCTACTATTTGGAAGCAAGAAAGAGTCCATGAAAGCTGCAGAAAATCACAAGGCTGGTAAAGTACTGGAATAATCTTATTTTCGAATCGTTTTTGTTGTCAGACATATAATAATTCCCGTTTTACCCACACAGATTCAACCGAATTTTGTGAGAGAATAAGAGTGAACCAATCACAGCGTTGAAGGGCAGCGCCAATTTCATCATGCCATTGTTGAGCACCGACAATATTTGTATGGCTATACCATACTGGAACTCCATGACGGCGGATTACTTCTGCGATGGATGTCGCGAATGTCTTATCCAAACTGGAATGAGATAAGAAAACCTCTTTCGGCAGCATTATTCAACTCGATGTTGAAAAAGATCACGCCACTTCTTTGATTGCCTCTGGAATACGTTTCAAATGTTCTTCATTTTTCCCATCCTCAGGAAGCAATACTGTTTTCAAATATTTAAAAATCCACGGAACTTTCTCGGCTTGAAGATCGGCCGGTTCTCCGACATAAACCGGGATTAACCTTTTGTTATAGGCTTTCTCACTCAAGGCATATTCAATATCCCTATGCACCATATCGGATTCAAGCGCATGAGGAGTGAGCAAGACAACCATAGACTCGGATTCACGCAAACCAGCAGCAATCTTTTCGGCCCAGTTTTCTCCTGGCATGATTTCACGTTTGTCATACCAAACATCGAGGCCGGCAGTTTCTAAAACGGCTACAACCTTATCGGCTAATACCTCATCTTTACGAGAATAACTAATGAAAACTTTCATGATCCACTCTTCTTCCCCGATTTGCATTCAATAGTAATATTATATTAAAAATTGAACATCTAAGCAATCCATTATAATCTAAGGGTTGTTTATCTGTAATGCACCAAACCAATCGATAATTTTTAAATAAAATTCAATTCGGTTTCTTTTCAATTTCTTTGATAAGGCGGTAAATGCCTTCTTGTATCAGGGGCATTCTGGGGGCGATTTCATATTCTAAAATATCTGATAATTCCAGAAATTGCTGTTCTTGAATTAATCCGGAGACTTCGTCAAGAAAATCGTGAACACTTTCGTTAATTTGAAGAAAAGTCTGGCCTTCAACAGAAATAGAATTAAGATCAAGTCCGGTGACAGTCAACGCGCTCTGTAAACCGTGATAAAGTTCCGCCCAGGTTGACGTCACCTGTTCGAGCAGTTCCAGACCTTCAGTTTCTTTTCGCGACTGAATCAAACTGGACGTTTCAACCAATGCATTTTGTATCTTCGGCAGATAGCCGGCGATGTCGTACAGCACTTTATGGGCAAGCCGCCGTGGGTCTTCAGACATCAGCCGAATGCTTTTGCAATCTCCAATAGTGTAACCGGCCACTGAGGGATCATCGCAACCGCCAACGGCCATGCCATCGACGTAAATTTCGCTAATGACGCGGTTTTGCTCTTTCAGAAGATTCGACACCCGCTCAATCACATCTTTAATGGGGGCCTCTTCAGACTCGACAATTTCCAGACGTTTGCTATCCAGTATCAGTTCCATTCTCAATCCGATTCATTCTGTTATTAATAATGGTCATAGTTTAACATCATTATCATGTTTTTACGAATTTTTTGGGCTATTTTCAAGTGGTAAAGCGTATTTATACAAAATAAATTCGAACGATTTCTAAGAAATATACATTAAAATGAGTCACAGTCATATTATGAACTTGAACATTGCAAAATATCAACTTATATATCCAATGAACTAATATAAAAGATTCAAGATAATAAAACGGCAACGCATATGAGAGAAATTCCCAAAAATATTGAACGAATTTTGATAATCCGGCTCTCCGCATTAGGCGACTGCATAGCCGCGATACCCGTTTTTACGGCGTTACGAAAGCATTTCCCCAAAGCGCATATCGCCTGGGCGATTCAAGACAACTTCGCCCCTTTGCTCCACAATATGCAAGGGCTGGATGAGTTGATTATTTTTCCCAGACAGCGTTGGAAAGAAATCGGTAATTTGTCTAAAAAATGGTTAGAAGCGAAACGGTTCATACGTCATCTTCGCTTACGGCACGTTAACGTGACAGTGGATGTTCAAAGCAACACGAAAAGCGGTATCATTGCCGCTTTGACTGGCACTTCACTTAGAATCAGCCACGGTAAGGGGGAAAGCAAAGAGTTCAATTCATTCTTTACCACCTACCCAGTCATTTCACCGCCAGGGATGCAGCATATTTTGCAAAAAAATCTTCATTTGTTGTCTCCCCTTGGGATTTATGAAACAGAGCCGGAATTCCAACTGCCTGTCGATCCGTTGGCTCATCGAAAAATAAAAA
>CAZXSQ010000298.1:317-8700 GCA_964643335.1 uncultured bacterium | reverse complement strand
GTCCAACTGAATCCCTGTTTGGTTTCGGCTACGCCGAGTTAGGGTATTGTGAACTGTTGTTGAAAGAAGGTAAAATAGCGCAGGAAGCCAGGGAGGATATAGAAGAAATCTATAAAGCGGGAGAACGCGCTTCATCTTTAACCCGCCAGTTGTTGGCTTTCAGCAGGAAACAAGTTCTTCAACCGATGGTCATCAATCTTAATGATTTAATTTCAAATTTGAAGTTTATGATTCGTCGTATGATCGGTGAAGATATCGAACTGGCCACCAAATTGAACACGGATATCGGTCAAGTGAAGGTTGATCCGGTTCAAATCGAACAAATCATCATGAACCTGGTGGTTAATTCACGCGATGCCATGCCTCATGGAGGAAAACTCACTATTGAAACCAATAATGTTTTTCTTGATGAATCATATGCCGATAATCATATTAGCGTTCAACCCGGGCCATATGTTATGTTAATCATTGGTGATACCGGTGAAGGGATGGATAAAGACACACAAGAACATATTTTTGAACCTTTCTTCACCACAAAAGATATGGACAAAGGTACTGGACTTGGCTTATCGACTGTTTATGGAATCGTCAAACAAAGCGGCGGTTATATTTATATGTATAGTGAACCGGGGGAGGGAACCACTTTCAAGATTTATTTCCCGCGTATGGAAAAAACTGAAGTCCCACAAAAAAGCACTTCTGTTTTCACTGATGTCCTAACCGGTAACGAAACCGTATTGGTGGTTGAAGATGAAGAAATGGTTCGCAATCTTATCACAATGGTTCTGGAGAAATACGGCTATACAGTCCTGAAAGCCGAAAATGGCAAGGATGCGATTTCTGTTAGTGAAGCTTATGATGGTAAGATTCATTTACTCATAACCGATGTAGTTATGCCCAAAATGAGCGGGCAGCAATTGGTTCACCAGATAATTCAATCCAGACCAGACATCAAAATTCTTTATATGTCCGGTTATACGGAAAATTCCATTGTCCATCACGGGGTATTGGATGAAGGTTTGGAGTTTATTCAAAAACCATTTACACCAGAGGCGATTGCCCGTAAAGTCCGTGAGTTATTAGAACCTCCCCAAGCCAGCATCAATTAATAGAAATTCTATTTAACCCACCCAGTTTGTGGACACCCACATTCTAAATACATATCCTTTTTATATGCTGCTCATTCACAAAAAATGTAAGGATATACCCATGAAATGGAAATTTGCCTTGCTCGCCGTGATTGTTCTTGCTGCAATATTCAAAGAAGATGTTAAAAATCTAACGAATACCGCCTCACTTTTACCAGCGCCAAATCAGAATCCTTCTCCCAAGCAACCAATTCCTGTACCCACTTCTACTCCAAAGATCAAAGGGAAAATCATAGAGGGGATCGCTGAATATAAATACATTTGTTTCTTGCCAAACGGTTATGGCATCGTACCGAGGCGTTGGCCTTTGATACTTTTTCTCCACGGTCAATGTTCGAATGAAGACACCGAAAAGTTGAAACATTTCGGTCCAATAAAGTATGGCTTGGAGCATGATGATTTTCCGTTCATCGTGGTTGCTCCGGCAACATCGAAGGGATGGCATCCAAAACTGGTTGGTACCTTTTTATCAGCGGTGCAAAGCCATCTTCCCTGTGTGGACCGGAATAAAATATATTTAACGGGTTACAGTATGGGAGCACACGCGGCATGGTTAACCGCCACAGTTTATCCGAAACGCTTTGCTGCAATTGCCCCCGTAGCTGGAGCGGGTGACCCAAAATTATTTGTTAAGCATGCTCTAAAAACACCGGTGTGGATTTTTCATGGAGTGAAGGACAATATCGTACCGGTTTAACACGGAATGGATATGATCGCCGCTATTCAAAAAGCGGGGGACGAAGTTGAATTTACAATCTATCCGAATCGCGGACATGATGCTTTCATTCCCGCCTATGAGAATCCTGAAATGTATATGTGGTTTTTGCAGCATGAGAAGACTTTAGGAAAGCGCCAAAAGAAAAACTCTGCACATAACCAGAATGCACCATCCAGGATCGCTTCTGTTTCCGATATTTACCTAAATTTCTAAGCATAATCAATGTTTTTTGTAAAGTTTGGTTTGATTCAATAAAAATCAAGGAAGGAATTGTGTAAAATTAACACAATAGCATTGATATAATTTGCATCATGAATTGCATCTATAATTATTTAAGGTATAATATAAAGGGAAAAGACGGTAAGGAGGTGTTTTTATGTTACCGCCAAATTCTCTACATAGTGCTATTGCCGGAGCCGAAATGGTTAAGAAGGCAACTGAACAGGAATCCAGTAAAGTACGAGACCGGCAGCACGTTCAAGACCGCGATGTTTACAGAAGTGATAACCGGTATAAAACTGTAAATCAAGTTGAAGAAACCGAGTCTAAAGAAGCCATTGCCGATTATGATCATGAAGAAGGACAATTGCAGCATGATGAAAATCCATCAGACAGAGAAGGACGACAGAACCAAGAAAACGCTCAAGCAGAAATGAGCCAGGAATCTGCTCAGGAAGAGACTACGGAAGAGCAAAATGTACAAGAAGAGCCATGGCAAGAGCAGCATCCTGAAGAAGAACATTTAGTGGATGAACCCGCAGAAGAATTGATACCGATTTTATCGCAGGAAGAGGAAGAAATAGAACCACCAGACAGGAATACACGTACTTTCGATCAAGTTGGTGAGAATTTTGATGAAACCGCTTGATGAGTAGCAAAATAAGAAACCAAAAGGCCGGATAAAAAGCTGGCCTTTTTTCATTTCCACGCCCTAAAGTATTTACGCCTTTTTATGAGAATTGGTTTTTCTTTTATATAATTCCCGATGCTCTTTATAGAAAAGATAAAAAACTAATACGATCGTCAAAATAAGCCAGATATCGTGAATAAATTTATATTTTGCTGCATCTCTACCCATCATGAAAACCAGGGAGTTCCATAAGGCCACAACAAATCCAGAAATAATTGCCATGCGGGATACCAGATAGACAATGGCATAAAAAACAAGCTCTCTTGAATCCGGAAGCGCAAAAAGATGTGCCGTCCAATGACTTCGTTGGCCTAAAATGAACGCACTGATCGAATCCATCCTTTTCTCTCCCTCTTTACTCGGTTCAAGTCCTGACTGAAAACGCAGCGTATACCAGATGCATGCAATCAGCAAACTGATTACAAGTACCTGCCAGATAAACACTCCTTCCCAATCCAAATTAAAAATAAGTACAATAGGATTGTTTTCTTTCAGAAGATTTGGGCTTGCCAGATAAGTAGTCGCCAAATCCAAAAAGCGTCCGCATAATAAAAGCGCAAAAAGGATGAAGAATTTTTTATAGTAGATTCGGTGATTAGTCATTGCCGATTCTATTTTGCCTCAATCAAGCTTTTGTTGAAGATTTTTTATGTCCTGGTTACGCCCCTGGCGGCGGTAGTTAATAATTAAGTTATTGATAGCCTTGCGGTTAGCAGGCTCAAGTTCCAAAACTCGTTTAAACATACTATTTGAACGGTCAATTTCATTTACTCGAGCGTACAAAACCCCCAAATTCAGCAAAGCTGAAGGAAAATCCGGATTATGTTGTAGAGAATTTTCATAGTAAGTGATGGCCTTTTCAAGGTTTCCCCGTTGTTCAGCTGTAACGCCGAGATTATACCATCCCGTACTAATTTCTCTGGTTCTATTATATGAAAATAAAGGATTTGCGGTTATGAACACTGAAACAACAAGCACAATCCAAAACCATCTGTCCCGAAATCGGGCATATGAAACGAGCCTTGATTTTATATGACAGAAAGAAAACACCGCCATAATTGAAAAGAAGGGAAGTGCCGACGCCAAAAAACGATCCGATGCATAATAAACCAAAGACAGCAGTAAATAGCCCCCAATGACGCAAAGTAAAAAATCATAAGATGATTTTTTACCGATAAACAATAGTGGTATTCCTGCGAGCCCACCTGTCAAAATTAACCAGGTCACTCTATTCAGCCATCTAAATTCAGGAATCCATTGGCTTTCAAAATGGATAGAATAATTCACCGCCGGGGGAGTGTGATATAAAGCCCAAAGAAGTTTCTTTATTTCCAATATGAAATAATCAATGGGGTTGGAGACGATCCAGGACAACGTTTTTTTGATCCAAAATGAGGATGCTTCAGAAGGGGCTAACGGTTTGCCAATCAATTTAGATGCCAGTTCTATGCTTTCGGTGTACTGGCGTGCTATATCATTGGGCAGACCTTTGACCGGCCCGAGTCCACCTTCCGCCTGAGGATTGTTCCCCATATACAATGTCACACCTGAATTGGCGCTGAATAGTACAAAATCCCCTCCCACCAAAATATTTCTCAAAACCGCTGACGAAATCGTCAACAAAAAAACAGCCAGGAATATTAAAGAATGTTGTAAAAAGGGTAACCCAGGCGTCCCGCCAGATTTGGGTAGTTCAGGCGTCCCGCCTGAAGGGTAAGGTAAAAAACCCCCCTTATTATAATCATACAATTTTTTAGACACCCTAAAAAAAAGAACAAAAAGAAATGGAAGCACAAACAAAAACGGGGGACGGCACAAAACCGCCAAACCATACAAGATCGAAGATAGGATTAACATCCAGATAGATTGTTTCTCAAGCCAAGAAATAAATACTCGAAAAAAAAGCAGGAAAAGAAACAATCCAACTGTAGTCGCCAGTAGTTTGGATTCAAAAAAAAGTGGAAGGTGACATAGCGAGAAAAGCAGTGCTGCAATTATTGAACCAATTGGTTTCAACCAAGTTCGTGCAATTGAATAACAGAAGACAATGTTCAATATTCCAAATAAGGCCTGCAGGCGGATGATTTCCTCAACCGCATGGATTCCCGCATGATGAAAAACAGCAAGAAAATAAGGATAAAGCGGCGCTTGATAATAAGGGCCTTCGTTAGAAAGCAGCCATCCTCTCGTGTAAATCTGTTTGCCTAATTGCCAATATACCTTGGCGTCGTTCGCCGGCTGCAAGGCATAAGGGACTTCATTCAAGTAAACGGTGAGGTACCAGGAACGAATCAGCAGGGCGATAAGCACAATGGCGGAGACAGACAGTATTTCTCTGAAAATGAGTGATCTATGTTCAGGAAATTTATGGTTTTTCCACATAGTTGTATCGTTCTGAAAAAATTGGTTCGCCTAATTTTCTCAATCCGGTTTCTTGTGTTTGGATATGGGCGGCTTTTCGCAGATGTCCGGTTTGCTCCAATTGCTTAAACAACGGTTGATTGATTCTCCGGTTGCTGCCAATGACCCAAAGTTGGTTATCCTTTGGCAAATGTTTAAATACTTTCTGGACTGTGTCATTGGCTTCTTTTTTGAGATTGAGATTTTCGATATACCATCTCTCATTTAAATGAGCAAGGTGCTTGGACATGTTCATGGGATAGGACATGAACTTTAGTTTGTCCGATTCGAGGTAATATTCAAAAACAGGACGCGTAAGGCCGGTACAAAGAATGACATCACCTTTATCTGCGTGGCGCTTGAGATAGCGTATCAAGTCTTCTTCACTCAGCCTGTCTTCTTTTGCATAATTGAATATGGTTAGAATCAGCATTTCAAATACAAGAAGGCTGATTAAAGAAAAACGAATGTGATCATTTTGAATAAAGCATAAGCCATATCCAAGTCCTATACACCAAAAAGGAAATAGAAAAAAATCAGTACGGCCGGCCAAGTAAATCGGGTTTCCAAACCAGGAATAAAAGTAAATTCCAAGCAAACCAACAAAAAAGAACAAGAACAAAAAAGTCATCTCTCTTTGCTTTTCTTTTGTCCAACGATATAAAGCGAGAACGAGAATCAAAAAGATGAATATTCCATTCAAAAAACGGACTATTGCCGGAAATGATATAAGATCGATGTAAGGTGGAGTCTCGCCACCGGGGGTAAACACACGTAAAGTGGAAAACAAGATGTAAGGTGACCAGGCTTTGGCGACCCAGCCTATGGTTAACTCAGTATTTTTCATCTGTTGAAGCAGGGTAGGGAACCAAGGTATATAAAGAAAAATGGCGGCACCATAAGAAATCAACAAAAAAGTTAATACCCAGCGATTACGGGTAAAAAATAAAGTCGCAATAAAGCCCGCCGGCAGGAAAAACCACGCTATGTTGTGAGTGTACAGAGCGACAACCAGAACGGGCAAGGAAAATAATATGCCCAGCAGGGAATGCCGTGTAATAAAAAAGGTGATACAAAAAGCGTAAGCAATCGCCAGTGCAGCCAGGAGTGTATAATTTCTCGCTTCATGGCTATACGAGATGGCGAGAGGAGACAATATCCAGATCAAGCAGGAAAAGACGGCAGTTTTCCAGTCGAAAATACGTTTGCATAAATGATAAATCAAAACCGTAACAGCAAAGGCGAACAGCAGTGAGAGAAGCCGTAATGCAATTTCCGACTCACCAAAAATAAAACGCCAGCAATGAAGCAGATCATAGTAATAAGGAGGTCCTGCATCATATTTAAGAGTCTGGTGGATTTGCGAAAAGGATTTCCTGGCCAGAATTGCTGAATAGGCTTCATCCAGCCATAAAGGACGCCATCCCAGACCCGGAGCGGTGATAATGAACTGAATAAGAATAAGAACATATTCAGTTCGCCAACGCAACAGTTGAGAAAGCAGTTTTTGGAGAGTGTTGTTCGATTGTAAATAGTTTGCGGTCACGCATTCATCCATTGAGCTGAATGAGGTTATATTGTCTTCAATTTTCAATGCATCACATTTTATAGATTGATACCTACATGGTCGAGTTGTTTCAAGACGAATTCGCGAAGTTGATCGATATTTGGGAGATCAACCACACTGCTTCCTTGTTTAATTTTTTGGGTGAGCAAATCCTTGTCTTTGTCAGGATCGTCATCTTTCCACAAAGTAATTTTTCTGTCGACTGGCGATTCATCCTTGGGTATAAGCCGTTTGCGGCCGGAATATTTTCCCCTTTTGGACAATGGTTTGCCATCTGCTTCAACAATATCTAAGGCAAAATCGATAACGGGTGCATTACTAATAGAAGTCCCGACACCATATCCGTCGCAATAAGGATTCAACTCCGGAATACTATTTTCGTTTAGTCCCCCGCTGGTAACAATCTTAATATATTGAAAGCTGCGGGAGTCCAGTTCCCAACGAATTTCTTTCAACAATGCGATAAAGTTTCCTCGCCGTGAAGAGGGCGTATCCACACGAATCGCATACAAATTTTTGCCCAAGGCTTCAGCCACACGGATCGCTTCGAATTTTTCGTCTTGAAAAGTATCGATCAGAGAAATACGCGGTATGTTCGGATCAACAATTTCATCGAATAACCTGGTTGCCTCGATGGTGTCTCCTACAAGAAGGATAAGAGCGTGCGGCATGGTTCCTGACGCTTGGCCATCCATCAATTCTGCCGCAGCGATGGATGAGTAGCCCTGGCAACCACCAAGATAAGCACTCCGATCTACCAGTGTGGCAAGTACCGGATGCACCCGCCTTGCTCCGAAACTAAGAACAGGTCTTCCTTCCGCTGCTTTGACGCAACGGGCTGAACGGGTGGCGATTCCTGAAGCCTGACAAAGCAGCCCTAACAATGCGGTCTCGTACACACAGATATCTTTGTAATCACCAGCAATATACCCGACTGGCTCCCCTGGTGAAAATAATGTTCCTTCGTCAAGGCAATACAGATCAAGCGGTTTATTGATACCTTCAAAGAAATGAACCAGTTCTTCCACTCCAGCAAAAACAGCCCATGGCCAGCTGCTTGGGAACGAACCGGCTCTGATTTCCATAATGACCGGTTTGCTGATATCTCGTTGTTCCAGGATTTCCATCGTCCTGGCAAAATAGGCATCCGTTACTTTCCCGGATAGAATTTGTTCTTTTGAAGCGATATGAAATCCACTCATATAAATTTCCTTATTTTGAGTTATGAGGGAGGGTAAACCTTCTGAAGCCTCTTATTCTTGAGAACATTCTGGATTAATTCGAATGGCTCATCGGGAGATTCGCCTCCCTCTAATATATGTTTCAAGAAGTGTTGATTCATTTTCAGTGTATAGATCATACCAATAAAACGGCTTTCGCTAAATGGAGGCACTCCAGGCTAGGGTTTTTTATTCCTTCAAAATAGATTGACAAATTGGTTTATGTTATGAGAAAATGTTGTCGAATCAGTTTGCAATTCATTGTTGTCATACGAAAGAATTTTAAATTTGAAAACCATAGTGCTTTTTAATTGCACATTTTGATCTATATTCGGTTTAGAATTCGATGCCCAAAAGCATTTGTTTTATTATTTTTATTATAGTATTAATCCAAAATCTACCAGCCCATTCCGAAGATTA
>CAZXSQ010000298.1:0-307 GCA_964643335.1 uncultured bacterium | reverse complement strand
ATTATTGGCGGTTTTGGTCACGAAAAGATGGGTTTGAAGCAACCAATATCCCCTTTGTCACGCTGTCAGAGGATGGATCTCTTTTATACGTTTGTACCCGCAAAAATGGTTTGATGAACATCCTGGATGGTTATCGATTGAAACAAATCCCCAATCCTGAATTTTATGTCAAATACAAAGTTGATCCAAGTGGAAACATATGGTCTTTATATTGGTTTAAATTCGGAAGAATAATAGATGGGATTCAAAAATTTGTAACAGTTTACTAATCTGAAGTGCGAGCGGGAGGGAAAGGAGGCCGTTGACC
>CAZXSQ010000297.1:225-8760 GCA_964643335.1 uncultured bacterium | reverse complement strand
CCTGAAACCTGGATTTTACTAGATTCCAGGTCTTCATCGTTTACTCCATAATTTCCAATCAATGGGTAAGTCATGGTAACGATCTGACCATAATAGGAAGGGTCCGTCAGTACTTCCTGATAACCGGTCATCGATGTATTAAATACAACCTCGCCACCTGTCTCTCCAACGGCACCAAAAGCTTTTCCACGATAGATAGAACCATCCTCTAACACAAGGACGGCCGGTTTTCTGGGGATTGTATTAAGAATCGTATTCATTAAGCGTACAAATTCGTTAATTATTTATTTAGCTTCCAGTAGCTAGATACATCATTCCTATAAAGAATTCATACTTTTTCAAGCGAATAACTGAAAATTGAACTTTTGTTTTGGGAGTATCCTCACTGGATTGGCATTTGTCAATGTGAATTAACTCTATCCATCAGCGTTTGGTATTATATCCTTTTATTTCATTTTTTAAAACCATATTAGTCACACTGAGATTCAATAATTTTATGTTGATTATAGAAAAATAGTTGTCTACTTTGTTCATTTTATCTATAAAAGATAAAGAGGTGATAAAACATGCAATATGTAACTGCAACAGAAGCCAAGCAAAGACTTTCAGCCCTACTTGATGCCGCTCAAAGTGAACCCGTCACTATACGGCGTCAAAATCGGGATGTTGCCGTTATACTCTCGCCAAAAGAATATAATCGTTTGCGCGGTATGAATATCGAAGAATTTAAGCAATTTTGTAATCGTGTTGGCCAAAAAGCAATGGACAAAGACCTTACAGAAGAAAAACTGGCGAAAATCCTTGAAGAATGAGTTTACATCCATTCCAAACGATTCAGATCATCACTCCTGCCAAATTTATTGAATAAAGTAAATACTTAAACAAAATATTATTGGAGTATGCCCTTGAGATTGCTACACATGCTGTCCCAGAAATCTTAATCTACCCAAGGGCTTAGTTTTGACAAAATCAGTACACTGATCCGAAATGGATCGAGGATTTTTTTTAGGATAAGATGGAACAAATGAAATATTACAGTAAACTATTACTATTTACTATCATGACTCGAAAAGGGGAATAATCAATGCCTCAAAGGAATGTAACAATCACACCACAACAGGATGAATTTGTCAAATCTGCTCTCGAGTCTGGTCGATATGGTAATGTAAATGAAGTAGTTAGGGCAGGACTACGCCTTCTTGAGCAAGTAGAGCAAGAAATGCAAATCCGGGAAGAATTGTTTCATCGTGAGTTAGACAAGGGTGTAGAAGCGATTAAAAAAGGGGACTATACAGAAATCAACTCCTTTAAAGAACTCGGTGATTTTTTTGAAGAATTAAAAGAGGAAAGAGAAAAAATCATCAATGAACAGTAGTAATAATGCCTCGAAAGGTAATTATTGCTGGGCCAACATAAGCAGATATCCAAGAAATTTGGTGGAATGGTCTTAAGCGTTACAATAGACAGATTGCGGACGATTATAATCTTCTTATAAAACAAGCGATAAAAGATTTAGCAGAAGATCCATATAGAGTTGGAAGCCTAAAGGTAAAAAACCGTAAAGATGGTTTGCATAGGATTCCGCGCACCTTGATGCTGGAGTTGTTTTTCCTTGACCAATATGAAGCGAAACTTACAATGTATTAAGAACTTATGCTGAAAAAGGCAACCGGGAGGTATAATATGACGGAAAATCAAAACACACAACAAGAACAAGATTTGCAGAATCAAATAGGAGAACGAGTCAAAACTCTAATAGAACAAGAAATCAGGCCCGTAATTCAGCGGGACGGCGGCGATATCGTATTTATGGGTATGGACGGATTAACGGTTCAAGTTCAACTGCAAGGAGCCTGCGTCGGATGCCCCAACAGTGCCTATACATTACAAATGGGAGTTGAACGTTTTTTGAAACAAATGGTTCCCGAAGTGGAAGGCGTTGTAGCAGTTTAATTCATTATACTGGCAACATAGCGGGAAGCAGAAAAACCTATCAACTTGTTGATTCACCTCTGCAAAAAGCCCCCTTATTTTTGCATTCCTTCTTCACAAAGTTGACCGCACAATATGAAAAGAAAAAACACTCTTTTAATTGTTTTTTTTACTGTTTTTCTTGATTTACTTGGATTCGGTATTCTGATACCTCTGCTTCCCTACGTCGCCGAACAGTATGGTGCCAATGGATTTCACGTTGGCTTGTTGATGGCGTCGTTTTCAGCGGCGCAATTTTTATTTGCTCCGCTGTGGGGACGGCTGTCGGATCGATTCGGTAGAAGACCGGTCATCCTGATCAGCTTAACCGGATCGACTGTTGGGTACTTAATTTTCGCCTTAGCGGGTTCATTGACCTGGCTGTTCATTTCAAGAATATTATCCGGTATCGCAGCCGCCAATATTTCCACTGCGCAAGCGATTGTCGCCGATATTCTTCCGCCAAAAGAAAGAACCAAAGGCATGGGGATGGTGGGAGCTGCTTTGGGTTTGGGTTTTACATTTGGACCAGCAGTAGGTGGATTTTTTGTCGATGAATCCAATTATAGTTTTCCTTTCTATGTAGCGGCGGTTTTATCCGGAATTGATCTTTTGTGGGCTTATTTTCTATTACCTGAAACAGTGGAATACCAAAACCACAGCCAGTATGAGCAACGGCGGTTTTCACTACAACAGTTAAAAAGCGCTTTACGAGTACCGTCTATTCCCCGGCTTTTATCCGTATCACTGATCTATTACATCGCGTTTGCGGCCATGGAAGGCACTTTAGGGCTTTTTGTCATGGAAGCCTTTCACCTCGATGCAAAACATAACAGTTATTTCTTCTTTTTGGTGGGGATTATCATTGTCATTGTCCAAGGGGGAGTGGTTGGCAGAATATCGAAGCGTTTAGGTGACGTAAATGTTTTGTTAATTGGAATCAGTGGAGTGTTTATCGGTCTGATTGGTATCAGTTCAAGTCACTCGGTAAACATGTTGATACTTTCCATGTTACCACTCGCAGTAGGCGCCGGGCTGTATGTACCAGCCATTACCAGTATGATTTCACAACGAAGTTCTCAAAACGTGCAAGGTGGAATACTGGGTCTTAATCAATCATTGGCCAGTATGGGAAGAATTATCGGCCCTATGCTGGGAGGGATATTATTTGATTATGCGGGTATGCATTCTCCTTATTTTTTCGGCGCCTGTCTGGTTCTGTTGGCCATTATGATTGTTATGCCGATCAAATGGAAAGAACAACTTGCCGTCAGCATTTCTAAATCTGAACCGTAAAACAATGGAACGCCGGCATCCTGCCGGCTTTAGCAATATGAGAAGACAGTAGTTATCATAAATCCTTCGATAAATAATCACTCTTTTTCAAATATTCCATCGAATTTATAAAATAAATCTTGATTTTGAACATCTGAACAGTATAATACTGAACATAAGTTCAAATTTGGCTTGTGCGGAGATCGAAATATGCCCAATCTTTCACCCAGACAGAGGGAAATACTCAAGTTTATCGACCAGTTTATGCGCGAATACGGATACCCCCCTACATTGAGGGAAATCTGTAAAAAATTCTCATTCTCATCAACGAACGGGGCCCGTTACCATTTGTACAAACTCAAAAAATTGGGATTCCTGGATGTCCAGCCCCATACATCGCGCGGGGTGAAACGTGTCACAATTTCCAAGAAAAAATCGCAAGGTAACTTAAATTTCAGGCTTCCAATATTAGGGCGAGTGCCTGCCGGGCCGCTTGATCTGGCCGAGCCGGATATCCGTGAGGATGAAATAAGCGTCGATCCGCAATTTTTCGGCAGCAGAGCACAGGATCCTGAACTCTTTGGTCTACGAGTCAATGGGGACAGTATGATCGAAGAAGGTATCTACAATGGTGATATTGTCGTGGTCCGCTCTCAACAAACCGCCAGCGATGGAGAAATCGTAGTTGCCCGGGTAGAAGATGAAGCCACCGTCAAACGTTTCAAACGCATAAAAAATGACATCCTGTTGGAACCGGCCAATCCTTCCTATGCGCCTATTCGATTAGAAAATAAAGGTGGGATGGAAAACGGGCAAGATATTGGGATTTTAGGGGTGGTGGTTGGTTTGATTCGGGCAATGTGACTTTATCGTTAAACCAGTCGTTTCATCTCTTTCATGATTAAAAGCAGATGATTGGGATTTGTTGGACTGGGATCGGAAGTTAATTTTTCAATGGGATAGTAAGTTTTGTCCGGCTTTAAGTTCATTTTTCCGATACGGTTTGTTCTTTCATTAGCCTTTCCAACCTTGGCCGGGATTTGGGTGGCGCATCGAGTGTGGAAAGAAATGAATTCCACTGTTCTTTATCCAGAACAAAAATCCGTTGATTGGAAAAACTGTGGTAAATGTTACTGTATTAACTCCAGGTGAGTATCTTCGTGTTAAATATAAGAGATAGCGGTAATTTGTTGCCTATCCCTCCTCACTTCTCCTCGCTTTCATGCGTGTCTTTGGTGTCGATGTCTAAGGGAGAATGCATATGTTCTTGTGGAATTGAAAATACGCGGTAAAAACAAAAAACGACCAGCGAAATCACCGCTATATTTGAAACGAGACATATAATCCAGCCTGCTATTGTCATCAATTATTTATTGACAATTATTGACAAATTTTATATGATAAAAACTTAATTACCAAGGAGTTAAATTCATGCCACAACGAAATATAAACCTTACCCCGCAGCAAGACCAATTTGTTAATGCTATCCTTGAATCCGGACGTTTTGCGAATGCCAGTGAAGTTTTTCGTGCTGCTTTAAGACTTTTGGAACGCGATGAAGAGGAACGTGTAACTCAAGAATCTTTCAATCGAAAGATAAGTAAAGCAATCGTTGACTATAAAAATGGCGATATTATCGAGTTTAAAAGCCCCGAAGAACTTGATAGATGGTTTGAGAAACACAGAAAAAAATTATTGGAAGAGTGGGAAGCAGAAAATAACTAATGACCTGGAATGTTAAACTTGCTTCCAACGCCCAGAATGAAATTGATGAGATTTTTTATACAGGTTTGAGAAACTGGGGCACGAAAATAGCTCAGGATTATGATCAGCTTATTAATCAAGCGCTCAAAGACCTTGGTGAAAATCCTTACCGGATAGGAACCCAAAAAGTATCAGGCCGGTTTGATGAATTGTATGTCTATGATTTAGTGTACAGTAAGAAGAATATCGAAGTGAACATAAAAAAACCTGCTCATTCGGTCTTTTATTTTATAGTTGAGAACAATGCGGTTTTAGTCGCCAGTATATCACGTCGAAAGCGTGAAAAATATATCAGTAAAATTGATCGTCAAAAATCAATCAATGATACTCAGGAAGTACACAATGAAGAAGAGGGTATGTGAAGTATTATGATAGACTATTCCTCCTCGTTCTCCTCGCTTTCATGCGTGTCTTTGGTGTCGATATCTAAGGGAGAATGCATATGTTCTTGTGGAATTGAAAATACGCGGTAAAAACAAAAAACGACCAGCGAAATCACCGCTATATTTGAAACGAGACATATAATCCAGCCTGCTATTGTCATCAATTATTCTCCTTTATTATATGTCATTTTATTTATAAAGTTTATAAATTTAATCTATTCAATCGAGGTCTTCCGGAGCCATAGCTCGTTGATACGCCTTATACCGGCGTTTCATCATGGGCCAGGCTAGCCCTTGCAAGATCAGCAGCATCCCAAAGAAAACAACCATGCACACAATGGTAATCTGGCGATATGGCTGTCTTTCTTTATCGATCAAAAGACTATTGAGCAAGTCTTGCAATTGAGTTTTCGATTCTTGGGGCATTTCTTGTTGAAGCTCTTGCTGTAAGAAGGGTATAACATCCCTTCTTTTTTCAATTGAAGACAAATCCACGTCATAATCTTCAGGAAGAGCGGCAACAACCGCTTCTTTTGTCTGAGTGACGAAATTTTCTTCGGCGCTGAAAGTGCCTTTGAACCACCAGCCGATGATTATAACAAGAAATAGAGGGGTGATATATTTAATGGCAAAACCGAAAATTCTTGGTAACCGCATATCGGCGCCATGACCGGCTTCCCGTATGGCATTGGGGATTTTCAAAATAAAAATGAACACTAACACTTCAAATAAGGCAAGCAAAGGGATTCCCAACTCCGCCGCGTATTTATCAATGGTATCCTGCGCAGTGGTTCCAGGGGCAAAAATCACGCCATTGACTCCCAAAAAGGTGAGAAGGCCAAGGATCGTAACCGATGCGCGGCGGTTTAATCCAAATCCTTCCTCAAAAAATGCAATGGCAGGTTGCAGCATGGAGAGGGAGGACGTCACCCCCGCGAGAAACAACAAAAAGTAAAACATAGTGCCAAACCATTGACCGGCAGGCATAAGATCGAAGATTTGTGGCATCACCACGAAACCTATCCCAAAAGTCGACTCCTGCGCTACCATCAGCATCTGCGAAGTTCCCAGAAAAACCATGGCAGCCGGTATCACCATCAAACCACCGACACACACCTCGCAAAATTCATTGGTAGCGCTTGCGGTCAATCCGGACAACACAACATCGTCTTTTTTTCTCAAATAACTGGCGTAGGTGACGATGATTCCAAATCCCACCGACAATGAGAAAAATACCTGGCCGCATGCGCTAAGCCAAACTTTGGGATCTCCCAATTGATTCCAATCTGGGTTCCACATGAAACCTAAACCATTGATGACACTTTGTTCCGGCTGTTGAGGATCAGGTGTTCCGAGGGTAATAACTCTGATGACCATGATTACAGCCATAAACAATAAAAGCGGCATAGCCACCCGGCAAAACAGCTCGATTCCACGCGACAACCCCCGGTAAATAAAATAGAAATTGACGAAAAACGTGAACAGGAAAAAACCATAACTTAAAGCGATACTGCTGAAAAAATGCTCGCTGCCGTTGGATGTATTTCCTGTGTATTCATTGAAAAATATGGTGTACGCATCTTGTATGCCGGAATCTTTTAAATTCAAAGCACCGGACAACGAAAAATAGAAATAAGCCAGGCACCAGGATTCGACATACACATAATACATATAAATAATAACCGGAACGAAAAGTCCTAAAGCACCAACAAACCGTACCGGAGAACCTTTTGTCAGAACGCTGAATAGCCCGGGTGAAGAGGATAACCCGGACAAGCGGCCGGCCCGCCGGCCCATAATCCATTCAGCCCAACATATCGGAATCCCGAGAAGCAGGAAAGCGAGAAAATAGGGAATCATGAAGGCGCCCCCGCCATTTTGAACAGCAATGCCAGGAAAACGTAAAAAATTCCCTAACCCGACCGCACTTCCCGCCACGGCAAGAATAACTCCCACCTTGGTTCCCCAGTGTTCACGGGGTGGTAAACCATTCGTTTTCTGAGGTTCGGACATTAATCATTCCTCCATTTTAAACTGAAACAAAATAATACATAAAAATATCAACGGGACTAAAAAAGCACAATATTGACCCAACAAATCAAAAAATCATTGATCTATCATATTCAAAACACCATACGGACAAAGACAATCAAGATTACTTATGTAACAATTAATGCTAAAAATATGCAAGTCGCATGGGAATTGTTTCCTTTGAGAAGGTATGATACAGTTCATTTTCAATCATCAAAGCACGATTCTCTTCCCCAAATATTACCGAGGAGGTTTTTTCTCATTATGTCAATAAGAACGCTTAAAATTGTTCTGTTTTATTTCCTAATAACAACACTCGCGAGTACAATGCAAATCTATGGATCAGAATTCCACAATTACAAACAATTATCGGATACGATTCAATCCCTTCAAAAAGAACATGCTTCTCTTATTCAACTCTCATCCTTGGCAACCAGCCGGGAAGGAAGAGAAGTCTGGTTAATAAATATGAGTCGGAGCAAGGAGTTCAATGGAAACCAACCGGCACTGTTGCTTGTCGCTGGGATTGAAGGCAATCATCTTATCGGCACGGAAATGGCGCTGGCATTTATCGGACGGATTTGCAGAAACTATGAAGAATCTGAATGCCTCAAAAAATTGCTCACGCAAATAAATATTTATGTGATTCTAAGACTCAATCCCGACGCCGCTGAACGGTATTTTATGACTCCGCGAGCGGAACAAACGGTCAACACGCATCCCGTTGATGAAGATCATGATGGTTTAACGGACGAAGATCATCCGGAAGATTTGAACGGTGACGGACTTGTCACATGGATCCGTGTGGAAGACCCAAAGGGAACATATATTCCTCATCCTGAGGATCCACGCATTTTGATTGAAGCCGATCCGGCCAAAGGTGAAGAAGGTCAATGGCTCTATTTAACGGAAGGAAAAGACAATGATGATGATGAGGAAATAAACGAAGATAACTTGGGTGGTGTAAATTTTAATAAAAATTTTCCTTTTGAATATCAATTTTTTAATCCTCATTCGGGTGTATATCAGATGAGTGAAGCTGTTACCCGGGCTTTAGCGGAATTTGTCGTCTCTCATCCACAAATCGGCATTATCATGAGTTTTGCCAGCA
>CAZXSQ010000297.1:0-215 GCA_964643335.1 uncultured bacterium | reverse complement strand
AAACTCCGGAGGCGGGAAAAGCTTCACCACATAGAACACCTCAAAAGAAAATTCGAAACGAGGATATTAAATATTATGCACACCTGGGTGAGCTGTATCGCGAAGTAATCGAATTAAAAAAGCCGATCGGCACAATTTCAGTCCCAGGGTCTTTTTCAGACTGGATGTATTTTAACCAAGGCCGGTTGTCATTATGCGCCCAAGTCTGGAATCCG
>CAZXSQ010000296.1:0-8883 GCA_964643335.1 uncultured bacterium | reverse complement strand
AGAAACATATATGAATTTACGTAATAAGGATGTGAGGTATGGTCCATAATGAAAAGAAAACACCCATGGATTATCATTCTCCTGTTGATTGCCGGATTGTTTTACGGTTGCAGTGAACCGGAGGAAAACGTCAATAAAATCCATAACTAATTAAAACATAATTGATAACGTAATTAGCGGTGAGACTTACCATTCAGCGAAAGAACCATCCTCCAGCGTGAAACGCGGGGTTTCCCAATCCCCCGCAAATATTTTTTCCTGAATCGCTTCATCATCCAATTCAATACCGAGACCGGGTTTTTCCGGAACAGGGATATATCCGTTGTGCACAACAAACGGTTCTTTTAAATACCCCTGCCCCAAGCTTAAATGTTCCTGAATCAAGTGATTCGGCGTTGCAGCGGCCAGTTGCAGGCAGGCAGCCAGTGCGATAGGACCGAGCGGACAATGCGGCGCAACGGCAATGTTTCTGGATTCGGCCATGGCGGCAATTTTGCGCGTCTCGAACAATCCGCCAGCATGAGATAAATCCGGTTGGATAATCGCCACTGCCTGCTGCTCAATAAGATCGTTGAACTGCCAGCGGGTAAAGAGACGTTCACCCGCGGCAATAGGAATACATGTGCTTTGGGCGATGGATTTTAAAGCGGCGGTATCGCCGGGAAGTACCGGTTCTTCAAGAAACATCGGATCAAATGGTTCCAATAGATACGCGAGCCGCCGGGCAAGGGCCGGGGTTGTGCGTCCATGAAAATCCAAAGCAATATCAACATGGCGCGCAGCAGCCTGGCGCACTTCCCGGACATTTTCAATAATTCTGTCGAGCACCGCTGGCGTCTCAATCATTTGTACCGCCGGAACCGGACACAGTTTGAAGGCGGTAAATTCCGTGTCTTGCACACTGAGTTTGAAATTCTCGATGTAATCCCCGGTTTCCTCTCCCTTCACCCAGCCGTACATGCGGATTTTGTCGCGTACTTTTCCGCCGAACAACTGCCAAACGGGAACATTCAAATGTTTGCCTAATATATCCCACAATGCCTGCTCTACACCCGATAGGGCACTTGAAAGCACAGGCCCGCCCCGATAAAAAGTACCGCGATAAATGGTCTGCCAGTGTTTTTCAATTTGTCTCGGATCCTGCCCGATTAAATACCGGCCGATTTCATGCACCGCGGTTTCCACGGTTTGCGTCCGTCCTTCCAGTGTCGGTTCACCTAAACCGGTAATCCCTGCGTCCGTGTGGATTTTTAAAAAAAGCCATCGGGGTTTGACATGAATAGTTTCAAGTTTTGTTATCTTCATAAAAACTCTCAATTTTTTTCCTCTGATCATAGCAGAGTTTACCGTGGGTTTACACCCAAGGTTACGTGCTGTCGCCCCGCTGGGGCTTGTTTTTTTTGTTTTTTTGGATCACATATATGACTACGTGCTGTTTTCCAAGGCTAAATTTGAATTTAAACCAGGGCTGTTAACCCAGGCTTTCAACTATAAAACCGTTGGGGGAAAATCATAAATACAGTAAGTACACAATTACCGGATAAACCGTTATACTGAATAAGATCACAAATAATGGAGTAAGAAAAATGTCTGATGATCAGTTGATTTATAAAAAAATCGATACAAATACTTTTGACTGCTTAAAGAACAAATTAAAAGAAGCAGGCTTTAGCTCTCCAGTCGAATCTCAAGGAGTCATATCAGGCTTTGGAGTGACTTTGGAGTATAAGTGGGATGAATCCGCCGAAACACTGATGGTTAAAATTGCGGAAAAACCTTTTTTAGTGACTACAGGATTTATCACAGAAAAAATGAACGAATTCATACAAGCATGTGGCGGAGAAATCGAACAATGAAAGGACACAAATTATGGACAGTTCGCAATATTTTGTCGGATGGGGAACATTGGCTTTAATCAACGCGGGACTCGCTCAAGGCAAAAACCGCAGCGGGCTTAATTGGTTTCTGCTTTCGCTTTTGTTAGGCCCCATCGCCACGTTTATTCTTATCGCTTTTTTCGAAAAATTACCAAGAGAGATATGAAATTCTATTCCCGATCCAGCCGCCGGAATCCTACTCGTGGGATGTTCTCATCCGTGCAAGACCTTTGTCTTTCGTATCGGCAATCCATTCATCCAACAAGGATTGCAGCTTCTTGAGTGTTTTCTGATGCTCCGGGGACTGAGCAAGGTTGTTCGCAGCCTGAACGAAAGGCACTGAGGATGCCGCCATTGTCAAGGAAATACGCTTAAGGAAATCACGCCTGTTGGCCACAATCTTGCCTCCTTTTGTTCAACAATAGATTCTTCCCGATGATTTTATATCATGAGCTGACTATTTTTCTCGGAATTTAAGTATCGAGTGGATCAATAAAAAGCCTGCAAGTCCGATAAAGGTTATGAATACGGAGATCGGATGGCGGTAAATATGTTGAAAATCATAGCGGACAACACTGTACCAGGACCATGCAAATCCTAAAATACCCATTCCGCCAAAACAAAAGCGGAAGTCCTTTAACATTTCTCTCGGCCTATTCATCCGGTTTTTATTTTTCTCGACTTGGAGTATATATTCTCGCCAAGGAATTTTTATACTTTTCTCGGTTGTTCGAGGTTTTTGTGTTTCCGCAGGCTGACCACAATTCGGACAAACCTCTTCGGTATCGGGAAATTCATTTCCACATTTTGAACAAGTGATTGACATTATGATTTATCCTAATAGAAATTATCCATTGAATTCAGGGAATCGGCCCTGACGAAATTTTCTCATTAATTTTCATTAAATTAAACCCCCTCCCCCCGCTATTGTCACCTACCCTCCTTTGAGGCTTTATCAGTTAAGACCATAGATCAAAAAAACGTGAAATTCACTAACGCCGCTTATTTCTCGACCAGGCACAAAATTTCCCCCGACATGGTCGATATATACCAACGTCCATTAGATGCAATCATTCCATCCAGTATAGGAACCTGATCAAGTTTATGTTCAGCGATTTTTTCTCCGGTTTCCGTGGATACAGCCCATAGTAGAGCGCTTTTCTTTCCCTTATAGGCGGCTAAAGCGGCGGCCTGAAAGTCTTGAGAAGCCGGTGTTCCATTTGGTTGGGTTAGCAATTCCGGCGGTCCAGCACCAAAAAGTGTATCGTCGGCCAACACCATCGCCCGGACTACAAGATCCATCGGCTTGGACCATTTGCACTTGATTTGCTTCTTGACTCTGCCCCTTCTTTTTTTCGCTTCGGCCTTGTTTGATGTAATGACGTCGGGATTCTTTGTGGTCGCAAAAAGTCTGTAATGGGTGGTTCCTCGAGCACGATTATCGTCACTAGCCGGAGGCCAGGGCAGCAGCGATTCCGGTAAACCGACATGACTGCCGTGAGTGGCATATTGGCCAAGCCGGCCAAATCCATAGATTGCGGAATCATCAACCACCAATAATCGCCCTGCTGGATTTTGATTGCCCATCGTTGGCCATCCAGCGTAGCCGCTATTCATATCGGTACCGTAAATCCAGTAAGTTCGATGCCACCAGGTATCATCCAGAAAACCTGCCGGACTGAACAAATGAGGAACATTCGGTTCTTGTTCTACTAACTCTTTATTAAATCGCATATGCCGCATGTAAATATATTCGCCATCAGTAGATAATATATCAGGCAGCGCTCCGGGCATATTGACACCATGGGTTCTATACTGTGGTGTAAGACCCGTCTTGGGATCGCGATGATTTACGCAGGTCTGAGAAAGTATCTTCCCGGTTTTGAGATCGAGACGATATAAGAAAATTCCTCCATCAACATAGGAGGATCTGCCTGCGGCCATGTATACTGAGGGCTTTTCCTCCGAACCTTCAAGTACTAGGACATTGCCATGAACCGGCCAAACGGACTCCAATTGGCCAAATGTAAATATTCGCTGATCCTTGGGCGCGGCGCGAAAACGCCAAATCAAAGAACCATCGGATGATCGGAGACAATACACATACCCGTCCGCTGAACCGAACAAGACTTTTCCATTATATATTGTAGGCGGACTATCAATTCTACCGCCTGCTGTACGGTTCCATATAACTTCACCGTTATTTGCATCCAAGGCATAAACGGTGTGCTTATCCCGCACGGCGGCAAATATTTTTCCCTCGGCAGCGACAGGGGTTGTTATCGACTCGCCGAGGTTTTGCTTCCATGTTTGTTTCAAATCAGTGGGCATGGTGGATTCGATTGTACCGCTGCGGCTTGGATCATGCCGGTAAGTTGGCCAATCTTTTTCGGTGGACTTGGAGGAGGCCTCGACCTCATTTTTATAGGCTAAACCATGTTCATATCTCTTCTCATCTTGTGGATCGGATTGAATATTCAGAGCATCGGAGTCCGACCCCATCGCCAGGAATCCATTGAGTTTCGCTTCGATGAAACAGGCGCAGGAATGAGGAGGAACATAGATTAGTCCATTGCTTGGCATGATTCCATACTGGCAGGTTCCCCGAATCCAGTGATTGGCTGTAACATTACCTGTGAATACATTGAGAAGTTCGACACCGGAACGGCCAAGCAGGAGAAACTCTACCGTTGCTTTGTTTCTATAGCAGCGGTGATGCCCAAATGAATAAAATTCTTGATCTTTTGGCCGCAGCATTTTGATTTTTCCAGTCCTAACATCCCGTGCAGCAGTAATGCCCGGATCCCGCGACCTGTGCAGTTCTCCCGTCCATACCAGATCTTGAACAACCAGGACATCCGTTGGTGCGTTAAAAGTTTCACGACACATGCATCGCCATAGTTCATCACCGTTTTTGATTGAATAAGCAATAAGTTCACCTGCTGATCCCTCCCCATCGGAATCGCTGCTGGGGATCCATTCAACTTGTTCTGATCGATTGTCGCCTTGTGACAAATCCGGCGCTTTCCGGTCGGCGGAGAAAACCACATCTCCATACACCACCAGCGTTGGAGTGGACCATCCCCATCGCTGCTTTACGATAGGCCGGCTGGTTCGCCATTGCACTCCACCAGTCTTTGCGTCGAGACATACGACGTTATCCGGATTCTGGAAAAAAACTCGGCCTTCAGCCACAGCTAAGGTTAATGGCATTAGTTCTTCTGTATCGGAATTGGATAATTCCCATAAAATGTTGCCGGTATCCGCTTCCAGAGCCAGAAGATGTTTTTGACGTGGTGGAGGGCTGGTACTGCGTCTTTTGATAACTTCGGCAATGTCCATCTTGCCTTTCACTAAGTATAATATGCCGCCTTTGTAAATAATCTCGAGGGTGTCATCGGTTCCTTTATAGGTTTTAATAAGTTCACCTGTAGCCGCATCCAGCACGGTTAATGGTTTGCCATAACCAAGCGTTACATAAACACGATCTCCTATCGCGACCAGCCGGCGCGCAAGTTCGGCAGGACCACTTCGAAAACCACGAAGATGTCCTTCCCACGGACCAACTTGTTTTTTCCATAACAGCACACCGTTGAATGCATCCCGAGCGACCAACTGCCATTGGGGAGGCAGGGCAAGAGCTTCTGTTGGTCCTTCATCGGTGATGTAGAAAATCCGTCCTCCCGACGAGACCGCTGCGCTCATGCTGGCCAAATGATCATGGCTTCTCGCTGTTCTGGGTTTACCAATCCATTGAATGTGATTGGGATGATCCACGATGGTATCTTGCGAAACAGCGTTGTTGGTTGAGTCATAAAGAAAATGAGTCCATTCATCCATGGAGGCAGGCCGAAACTTGGTTGTTTTTTGCCATTTGCCTTCTTCTTGGATACAAGCTTTTCCATTTGGAGCGAGCACCCTCATGACTTCTGCCATGGGAACATCCCCAAGTTCTTCTCCAACAAGCAGGTTCACAATATTGTCGGTGTAAGGAAGACGGTCGCTGGTTAACCGGTCAATAGAAACAGGACCATACAAATTCAGAGATTTTATATAATCACGCGCTTGGTCTACATTTTCAGCATACATGTCCAGACCGTGAACCAGATACCGGTCATTTTGATGCAGTGCCGCCGTCAATCTTCCATCCCCGCAGCCTAAATGAACAATCAGCCCTCCTTGAATCCCGGCGGATTCAAGGAGGTCTTGAGCCACTTGTTCTTGAGAAACAGCGGCATCAATGAGTCCTGTATTTGTTATTACCATCATTATCACTAAAAATCCAAACCAAGATTTGAATTGATATTTCTGTGTCATCGTGTGTTCTCCTTTTAATTAAGATGATGGGTCACCATCCTACGCCGGTTTTTCTCATGGCAGAATCCCTATCTATATTCACACCCACAGGCGATGAGTTTCTTGCTACTCAATCCCATAATAGAGGCTGTTCACTTTTCATTTTAGGGATAGTTTCGGAGTTGATAAGTTGTATGATTGTTTCAAAATTTGAATGATCATTATGACCATTTAATGGAACTGCGCCTTTACTCAGGAAATATTTATTCCCTTGATGTTGTGGGAGGTCCTCGTTAAAATCAACAGCCACGAGAGGACGCCCAATTTCAAGAGTTTTTTCACCCGCAGCAAAGCTTCCACCTTCTTCTGCGGCTTCAATAAGCACGAGCACATTGGAAAGAGCGCAAATGGTTTGGTTGCGCTGCATAGCATTGTTGACGAACCATCGAGTCTGTGGCCAGAATTCGGAGATCACTAAATAATTGTTGTCATCCAGATATTCTTGAACTTGTTTTTTGGGTTTAAAGTTTAAAATACCTTCTGCAAGTACAAACGTCGTTGTTCCACCCGATTCCAGTGCGGCTTGATGTGCGGTGATATCAATACCTTTGGCGTAACCGCTAACAACATTGATTTGATTTTTTGATAAATATTCACTGCATAGCCTGGTGATGTTCAATTCTCAATACGTCTCTGGATTGATAAATCTTTGCTAAATGGTTGTTCTTTTGTAATTTTAGAATGGATGAGTGGAATCCCGAGTTCTTTGGTAAGCCCATGACATAGGCGTTTGGGGATATCAGCAGAAGCATATGTAAAAATAATTTAGACCCGCGTAAAAATCCCTTGACATGATAAAGACTTTAGTCTATATTATTTCTTTGAAATAGTTGACTATTTTTAATCGTATAGCTAGGGAGGTGACAATGAACACATCAAGTTCTCAAGCCAATTTGGACGCAGCGTTGAAGAGTCTGCCGGATGCGGAAATGGAGATCATGGCCTGTTTGTGGAAATTCGGGAAGGCGACGGCGCGGGAGATCAATGAAGCCATGAGTGACTACCGGCCTATGGCGCATGGTTCGACCGTAACACTGCTAAACCGGCTGGAAGCGAAAGGGCTGGTGAAGAAGGAGAAGGGCAATCGGGGGAAGGCGTTCATTTATCAGCCTACCAAGAAACCTTCACCGGCATACCGGCATGTGGCGGGGAAAATGCTGCAGCGAATTTTCGGTGGCGACAGCCTGGCGATGGTATCCTCGCTTTTCAAATCCAAGCCCCCGACGAAGGAAGAACTGGAGGACTTACAGCGCCTCTTGGATGAAATGAAACAAAAAACACGGGAGAAAGGCAAATGACTTTACATACACTGATCGAAACATTATGCGGTTTTTCAGAGCACTGGTGGGCCGCCATATACTCCATGACCTGGCAGTCCACGGCGATTTGTCTGCTGTTGCTGGCTGTGGTGTGGTTTGGGCGGCGCTGGTCGTCCCCACTTCGATACGGTATTCTTTTGGTGGCATTGGCTAAATTCGCTATCCCACCAATTATGACCTTGCCCATAGATCATTTGTATTTGGTATCTGAAACTCCGGTGCAAAACATACAAGAATTCCACAATAACTCGTGGCGGATTGAAAATAAATCCAAGCAGGTGGTAGAAGAAGAAATCCCTGCAAACTATTCATCTATTATCAATAATAACAATTCAACTCCAAAAAAATCAACTTTTGCTGCTGCAACGAAAAGCGAGAATCCAAAAACTGAACCGGTTTCGAACAATATACCCATATTTCAGTTTTCATTTGATTGGTCAGTGTTCTTTTTAATTGCTCATATCATTGGGTTTGCCGTAGTCGGTTTTTGGGTGTCGCGGCAGTGGATACGGTTAATTCTGATCAAAAGGAAATCTTCCAGCATTCATGAAGGCGAATTGAGTACACGTTTTCAGCAGCTTTTAAAGCGGTTGAATCTTCGGAGGCGCATCGATTTTCGTGTGTCGAATGACGTTGATTCACCCATCGCGTTCGGCATGTTGAAACCGGTTATTATGCTGCCGCATGGGTTTTTGGAGCGATTATCGGAAAAAGAACAGAATGCAATCCTGGCGCATGAATTGGCGCATCATGTCCGTAAGGATACGTTTGTGAACTGTCTGCAATTACTGTTGACGGCGGTGTGGTGGTTCAATCCGTTTGTGTGGGTGTTGAATCATGAAATCCGCCGGATACGTGAGGATTGCTGTGATGATCTGCTGCTCTCCAAAGGGGTTACGTCGAGTGATGAATACTGTGAAACCTTGCTGCGGGCGGCGGCCATACAAACTCAGCCGGTATGCCTCGCTTCCTCGGTTGGATTGGCGGAACCAATGCACCCGCTGGGGTGGCGGATTCGGCGGATTATGGATCGGACTCTATTCCGGACACCGAGACTCTCTCATATCGGATTGGCAATCATTGTGGTTCTCGCCTGTATACTGTTACCTGTTTTCTTAACGCAAAATGGGCAGCGTTTGATTTATGGTTATGGGGAAACCTATGAGTTCGTGCCGACAGATTATGAATTTAAAAATGCATCGATGCCATTACAGGGAGCTCCTGGTGAAACCATCCTCGGTTACGGCACTTTGCAGGCGATGGACTGTTCTACTGACGGGCGGTTATTGATTACTGCCGGTGGATTAGGCGTCTTCGTGTGGGATTTGGAT
>CAZXSQ010000295.1:0-8895 GCA_964643335.1 uncultured bacterium | reverse complement strand
GCCGCTCAGCGGTTTCCGAACGACCCTGAAGTCAAGTACTGGCTGGCTATGGCTCTTCATGATCGGGGAGAGTATGAGAAGGCCGAATCTGTTTGCTTGTCATTGATGTCGGTTGAAGAGCGTCCTGAAGCGGCGGTTTTACTCTCTCAAGTTTACTGTGACACCGGGCGGCCTCAGCAGGCAGTTCCTCTCTTGAAACCGTTCGCAGACCGGGGAAGTGAATGGCGGGATGTGTTGTATGTATTCGGCCAGGCTTGTTTAAAAGCTGGACAACATGACGATGCATATCAAACGTTTAAACAGTTATCCACTCAATATCCGGAGGATGATGAAATCCGCCACACTTTAGGATTGGCCTGTGTCCAGGCGGGTTATTTTCAAGAAGCAACTCAATACATTGCTCCCGCCGCCGGGTGATGTAGTAAAGAGATGGCAAGGGTGTACTGTTTCTACCCATGGCGTGTTCACCGCAAGGGTACAAATGACGTACCCTTGGCTGCTTTTTACACCCTTTGTGAGTGATCCACCTTCGTATTGAATTCACTTACTTTTTGTCCTGATTGATAGGTTTCAATTATTTGAATCGTTTTGTTTTGGTTTAAACTTTGCAACTGCTCTTTCCCGAGTATGTAACCTCGAACATCCAGTTCTTGTAATTGAAAATAGCGTGACTGCGGAACATAGCGGGCAGGAAACTCATCCCCAATTTTAAGATATGAAACCTGTGCTCCTTTTTCCAGGAACATATGAGTGATCAATTCCGTCTTTTCTTCATCGAGGATTGCAATTCGCTTGAAATGAACAGGCACCGGTTTTCCACCCAGCATTAACAGTTTCCGGATCAAGCCTTTAAACATGTAGGCGGTTTTTTCATGCCAGCCGAATATAAGCATAGTCAGCCGAAATAAAATAAAAGTCCACGGATTGAATATTTTTGATGGAACGCGGTGGCATCGCCCTTGGACGATCAATTGATTTTCTTTGTTTTCCACCTGGTGGTTTTCGTCGATCCATTGGCTGGTAAATACTTCCCCATTACTTAACCGGCCGATAAGTCCGCAGTTATTAATACACAGTTTTCCGTTCGGCAGTTCAAAATGTTTGACCACGCCTCCCTTGGCGGCATTGATCAGAGAATAGGACTTTTGTTTTTTTTCAATCAAAATTTTCGCGCCAGGAAAATATCGCTTAAAAGGATCGCGTTCATAAGGCAGCAGAGGGGGATTCTCCGGACGGCTGCCGTAATCCAAGTAAGAAAGCAGGAACTCGGGGATGCGGTACACAAAATAGCGCTCTCCCTGAATTTCCGGAGGGACAAGTGCACCGATCTGCAGACCTGTTAGCATCCGATCGGCGATTGAAGCGGCTAACGGAATTTCTTGTGTAAGCAGCTCGTAACCGTGGGGATAGAAGTGAAGCGTTTGACGGCTTCCCATGGTACCACCGTAATACCCGTTGGGATAGACAAAGTAGGCGCTGAACTCGACCGCTTTTTGAAAAAAGGGAAGGAAACGTTCATCCTGATAGTTTTGAAATAACTTCGCCATAAAACTGATGGAGGCGGAAAGATAACCCGGATCAGCGCCGTCATACTCCAGGCACCATCCTTCTTCATGGCAATATTGAAAGAATATATCCAATTTATTTTTGAAAGCAGTTTCCAGTTTTTTGTCACCGAGCAGCAAAAAGGCTTTGTAAATGGGAAGTATGGCCATGGCGTGATGATTGGCCAGCACACCCGATTCATCAGTTTTGGAGAGAAAAAGCGCGGCTTTATGGGCGGTTTTCAGGAAGCGCTCTTTTAGATCGTCAGGGATATTTTTTTCCAGCAACCAGTAGGATTCACACATAGCATACAGTAAGAATCCTGTTGGTCCCGACCAGCCTCTTTCATTCGGGTAAAATTCGTCAAACGAACCGTCTTTATGCTGGATTTTTGTCCAATAATCAATCCCAGCCATTGTCCATTCCAAAATCTTTGGATGGTTGTAATAAGGATTGTTGGGCATCGGATTCGCATAAATCAAGGCCAAAGCATGAGTACCAAATTGGGCGATTGAAGAAGGGAAATCCGTTGAGCGGCATAACCAGAATTCCCGATTCATGCATCCGTATGTCGGAGAAAAAGGATTGCGATCCTGTGAGGACAGCAAACGTGGAATTTGCGGCAGCGCTTTCTCGATATAAATGTGACGTAAATCGCTCATGTCATTTACTCATTTGTGAAAGATGGAGCTGTAATAATAGTTCGAATAGCGTGCTGTATCTACCTCAACTAAAGACATGATCCTTTTGAGTCGAGGTGAAGGCATGGGAGATAAATTCTTGAGAACTACGAAAGCACGAAGCATCAGGAAAGGCACTAAAGCAACTTTGAGATTTTTATGGTTAACTTTGTTCATTGTAATCTATGGTGATATACAATATGAAGAAGAAAACATTTGATTGTATAGAGATGAAAAGAAAAGCAGCTTTACAAATTCATGAGAAATTGAAGGGAATGAGCAGAGAAGAAAAGGCCGCTTATTGGCAAAAACGGCATCGAGAAATACAACAAGAATTTGAAAAATGGAAAAAAAATGGAAAAAAATACCTGATCCGTTCTTATGGATTTCCTATGATGATGAGATATCTTTGTTCTTGAAAGGAAGGTGTTGGAAACTGTCGGCATTGAGGAGGTGAGTAAGCATTATGGAGCGTTCATCATTTACCCTTATGGAATTACTGATTGTAGTGGCAATTATTGGTATCCTTACCCTTATCGCTATTCCAAATTTTCTAAATGCCAGCATCAAGGCAAAGGTTTCCAGCACCTACGTTAGAATGAAAACTGTTCACGTTGCATTAAATGATTACATGCTTGATTACAACATAATCCCCCCTAGTGATTTTTTTAGTGCTCAAGCATTTGTGCGTCTTACAACTCCAGTAAGTTATTTGTCATTTATTGATCCTTGTGAAGATGTACTTCGCCGTGGTTTTTTGGAGCCAAACGATATTTTATCAGAGAATGTATCGAAATTCTTTTTCATGTACGATGCAAGTCCAGCCTATGCATGGATAACTCATCATCATAGTGATGGTTCTTCTTCGGACGAAAGAATTATAAGTGGAGCTTTTAATAGAGAAATTCGATGTATGCTCAGCTCAGCGGGTCCTGACGGATATGGTATCGGATTCCAGGTTATTCAGTTATACAGCGAAAATCATTTAGATGTTATGAACAAAATATATTCCACTTCTAATGGTTTGTTTTCCACAGGGGATATCGTATCTACCAATTTATACATTTACCAGTAAGCTATGAAAGAACTGTAAGGATTGACATGCTTTCTTTAACTTTTGGGTAGCTGCGCGCCATGAAAAACTAATATCTCATAGTTTTTAACATTTTGATATATTGTAGAGGTGAGAAGAGTTAGAATCAAAAATGATCAACATTGTTGAATCTTTAATGGGAATTCCCATACGGTTAACTAATGAACGATGGAATCATATCATTGAAGAACACGCCGAAATGGCGGAACTACGAACTGAAATATTGGAAACCATCAGAAATCCCCAAAGGATATTTCTTGGAAATGAGGGTGAACGGTTGGCAGTACGGGAATTTACCCCTGGAAAACATTTAGTAGCCATTTATTGTGAAGAAAAAGAAGATGGATTTCTGATCACAGCATTTATGACTCGTAAAATCAAAGCCTTGGAAAGGAAAAAGCAATTATGGCCATAGCCGATATACAAACATATATCAATTTAATACCATCCATAAAACAAATACCTGAACGTGCTTTATGGGTATCCTATGATGAGGAAGCGGATACGCTTTATATAAATTTCAAAAAACCCAGTTACGCTACGGACAGTGAAATAACCGAGGACGATGTGATTTTTCGTTATGAAGATGATGCCATTATTGGAATAACCGTTCTCCATGCCAGCAAGAGAATTTGATCTTCAATCAGAATCCATATTACTCGGTTGCCCGGCTTGTATCCACCTTATACTTGTGATAAGCATACACAGCAATGCATACAACAATCGCTCCGGCGGTGTCGGCGATGACGTCTTCGATGTCGGGTGTACGACCAGGGACGAATTGTTGATGGAATTCGTCGGAGGCGCCGTATAAGGCAGTGAAGAGGATGGTCAGGAAAAATGCGGTAAATGTCGCTTGAGGGAGTTTTCCTTGTGTCCAGGCGCGCAAAAACAAAAAACCAAGGAAACCAAAGATGGCAGCGTGGACAAATTTGTCCCAATAATACATCCAGTCAGGAACTTCAACAGGGAATTGGGACTTTGAGGATAGATAGAAGATCAATCCCATATACGCGAGAACCGGAAGCCAAAAACGGAAGAAAAAACGCATTAATTAAGATACCCCCGATGCGGTCAAAGTTGTGTCCTGTTTCATTGTTGTTTCGTAGGCCCATTTGGCGCGGTAGGAACTGCGGACTAAAGGGCCGGAAAGAACGGCGGCATAATTTAAAGATAAAGCAAACTCTTCGTATTCTTTGAACTCGTCCTCGGAGACGATTCTTTCAACCTTGGCATTTCGTTGAGACGGTCTGAGGTACTGTCCAATGGTTAAGATCGAGCAGCCGGTTTTACGCATTTCCTGTATGGCTTCGAACATTTCTTCTTGAGTTTCTCCCAAACCAACGATGATTCCGCTTTTGGTAATAAAACCTTGTTCACTGGCGTGTCGCAAGACTTCAAGCGATGTTTCCCAGTTGGACCAAGGTTGGATAGGACGATACAGCCGCGGTATGGTTTCGACATTATGATTCAATACGTTCGGCTTTGACTCCAGCACCATGTCCAATGATGCTTTGTCTCCACAAAAATCAGGGATCAGGAGTTCGACCAGGCATTGTGGCCGCAAGGCGCGGATGCATCGGACGGTTTCAGCGAAAATGGTTGCGCCGCCGTCGGGTAATTCATCCCGATTTACGGAGGTGATGACGGCATAATCGCATTCGAGATCGTTGACTGCTTCTGCAACACGTTCCGGTTCGCCGAGATCCAGTTCCGGCGGGTGTCCATGCTGGACTGCGCAAAACCGGCAAGAGCGCGTGCAGACATTTCCTAATATCATAAAGGTGGCGGTGTGTTCTCCCCAACAGGTGGACATGTTGGGGCAGCGTGCGCTTTGGCAAACCGTATGAAGCTTGTTGTTTTCGACGATGCGGAGAACGTCCTCATACGTTTGTCCGCCGGGGAGTTTTATTTTGAGTTTTGGTGATACAGACTCTGTCATAATTATCAAATCATTTTATGCAGACAGGATGTCTGCACCACAATTTATTTTGCTGTTATGCCAATAATGAAAAGAATTCTTCTTTCATTGTATCCGCAAGATCCCATACGTTGAGAGTGCGGCCTGTTTCTTCTTCCAGAGAAGTGGTATGCAATTGGGGCATACCGCACGGGACGATGAGTTTGAAGGATTCATGTTGAGGTGTCACGTTTAGTGAGCAGCCGTGGAACGAATGGCCGCGTTTGACTCTGATACCGATGAATCCTATTTTCTTCTGATCGATCCAGGTTCCTGTTTTTCCTTTGATTTCATGGGCGTTTAAGCCGAAGGACAGGCATACGCGGCTCATCAAGTTTTCAAGGAAACGGAGGTAAGCGTGAACGGTGATGTCTCGCTCACGAAGGTTCAATATGGGGTAGCAAATCAACTGCCCCGGACCGTGGTAAGTGGCTTTTCCTCCCCGCGCACTTTTATGGATGGTTATTCCTTGCCGCTGGTAATAGATTTGGGGAAGCAGTAAATCATTGGCTTCGGCAGCCGAGCCGAGAGTGATCGTTGGTGGGTGCTCGCAAAAGATCAACATTTCCTGGTTGCGCTGGATTAATTCTTCCTGACGCAGAACCGTTTGGGCATACGAGATAGATGTATCCCAATGTTCTACGGGAATTGTCTCAGTTAAATTAAGCGCCATGAATTCGTTCCCCGATGCTGTCCAGCGCCGCTTCCATGATGGATTCGCTGAAGGTGGGGTGAGCGTGAACGGTTTTACCGATATCCTCAGCGGTGGCTTCCATCTTGAGCGCCATCACCAGTTCATGAATCATTTCAGTTGCTTCCGGGCCGACAATATGAGCGCCGATAATACCACCGTATTGTTTATCGAAGAGAATCTTGACCATGCCGTCGGCCTCATTTGAGGTAATGGCACGGCCATTGGCCCGCAGGGAGAAGGTACCGATTTGATAATCGATATTTTCTTCCTTAGCCCGGCGTTCAGTATATCCAACGCTGGCGACTTCCGGGCGGCAATAGATGTTTCCTGGAACTGTGTTGTAATCGATAATGGGTGGATTTTTCCCGGCGATAAACTCGACAGCATGAATACCTTCGGCTGATGCGACATGGGCCAGCCAGGGCGGACCAATCACGTCACCGATGGCATAAACCGTTGGAATGGCGGTTTGGAAATGTTCATTGACAGCGATTCCATGTTTGTAAGTTTTAATACCCAGTTGATCGTGCCCGAGGCCTTCGAGATTAGGTTCGACTCCAATGGCGATCAAAGCGATGTCTGCTGTAAGCGTTTTTTCATTGCCACTGACGTTGTAGGTGATGTGGACTTCATCTCCGTCTCTGGATACAGAAGAAACCTGCGCACCGGTTTCGATTTTTATCCCTTTGCGTCTAAAACTTTTGGCCACCAGTTGCGAAACCTCATCGTCTTCGACGGGCAGCACTTTTTCCAAAGCCTCCAGGATCATGACTTCCGAACCAAGGCAGCTGTAGTAGTAGGCGAATTCCATACCAATGGCCCCGGCGCCGACAATAGCCATCCTTTTGGGGAGTTCTTTTAAAACCAGCGCCTCTTTGCTGGAGATAATGCGTTCCTTATCTCGTTTCACTCCAGAGATATCACGTGGATGGGAACCTGTCGCAATAATAATGTTGTCAGTTTGAATAGTTGTTGTATCGCCGTTCTCTCCGATTACGTTTACTTGATTTGGTGAAGAAAGGCTTGCGGTTCCCTTGATAAGTTGAATGGAATATTTTTTTAACAAATACTCGACGCCGGTGACGATTCGTTTTGAGATTCCACGGCTGCGGTCGACAATGGCGGGGAGGTCGTAGGTGACGTTGTCGGCTTTTAAACCGAACAGACCGCCCTTTTTCAATTTCTCATACATCTCAGCGCTTTTAAGCAAAGCTTTGCTGGGGATACATCCCCAATTCAGGCATAAGCCGCCTGGGCGGTCTTTTTCGATAAGAACCACCTTCATTCCAAGTTGAGAAGCACGAATCGCGGCGACATAGCCGCCTGGTCCTGCACCGATAACAGTCAAATTTTTTTTTGTTTGTTCATTCATAATGTTTTTTTAAAGACAAAGTGCTAATGGATTTTCGAGAATGTTTTTTAATGTTGCAAGAAATTTTGCGCCTTCAGCACCATCGATAACCCGATGATCACATGACAAGGTAAGCGACATCCGATTACCTGGTATGACAGCTCCTTCTTTTACAACAGGTTCTTCTCTTATGGTTCCTACTGCGAGGATAGCCGCCTGTGGGGGATTTATCACGGCTTTAAAGCGAGTGATACCCATCATTCCCAGATTGCTGATGGTGAAGGTTCCTCCAGACATATCCTCCACACTAAGTTTACCAGCCTGGGCCTTCACAACTAACTCTTTCCGTTCCTGCGCCAGATGTGCCAACGATTTACAAGCGCAAGATCGGAGTACTGGAACCAGCAGCGTGTCTTCTCCAGCGACCGCTATGCCGATATTGGCCGAACGGAATCGCCGGACAGCGGCAGGCGGGACAAATTGGCTGTTTATTTGCGGATGGCGTTTAAGAGACAGCGCGCAGGCTTTGATAAAAATGTCAGTTATGGTGATTTCCTGGTCAGTGGAATAAGATTGTAATTCTTTTTTCATGCTTGTCAGAGCATCGGCATCGATCTCAATTTCCAGGTAAAAATGAGGAATCGGACCAAGGCTTAGAGGCATTCGCTTAGCCATGGTTTCCTGATTGGATGACAGTGGGATTTCTTCGTAAGCCGATTCTTCAGTGAAATGAGTGGGGGCGGGAGAAGGTTTTTGGGACATAAAAGCTTCCACATCTTTTTTTACGATTCGCCCTCCCGGTCCTCTGCCTTGAATCTTACTCAAATCAATGTTGTTTTGGGCTGCGATTCGTTGAGCCACCGGTGAAACGCGCAGTTTGGCCGAATCTTCAACAGTTTGGTTACCGGTTACCTGTTCAACGGGAATCCTGGTGGCTTTTTTCGTTTCTTTCTGTTCCGTTTGAGATTTTTTTTGCTCGGCTTTTTGAGCCATTTCATCGACATTTTCATTGGGTTTACCGATAATAGCGATTGCGCCGCCAATGGGAATTGACATGTCAGGTTGAGCGAGGATTTTTAGGAGGGTTCCGTTTTCAAAGCATTCCAGTTCCATCGTGGCTTTGTCGGTTTCGACCTCGGCTATGACTTCCCCGGCTTCAACCTTCTCCCCTTCCTGCTTGATCCAGGTGAGAATTTTTCCGGTTTCCATGGTATCGCTCAATTTTGGCATCTCAATTAAAGTAGCCACAATTAAAGTACCTCTTTATATTGGATTTACGGTATCGAAAAACGATTTTGTGTATACCGCATTTATGGTTAGTGAAATTTATCTTTAATCTATGATTTCATTAGACTTGGATATATTTTTCTGAGATAAAACCCATTATGTCTTAATCTTTATTCATGAGCCGGTTTAAAGCAGCAAGGGCTTTTTTATCTTCGAGTTCAATGATATTAATTATGATTCAGGAACCGATTCGTGTCAAAAAAGCCAAAAGACAAGGTTTGCTTTACAGGTGAAGATAAATTATTATCATAGCCCATAGCTGTGTATCATAAACCTTAAAAAGTT
>CAZXSQ010000294.1:4704-8930 GCA_964643335.1 uncultured bacterium | reverse complement strand
GGCGGGTTCGAATGGTATGTACAGCAAGACGGCGGCGGTCATGGATTGGACCATCGGCTGGATAATTTTGCTGATATGGAACTTGCTCTGCGATGGTCCGGATTCGCTCGGCGTTTCTTATATGAATTACCGTTGGATGCCATTGAACCTTGCCACGATTTAGGCAAGGCTGCCGAAGGAGAAACCTACGTCTTGGCTCAACGCGGCCGAATTTACGGCTTATACAACGATTCGTGCGGGAAGGAATTCGAACTGGACCTTACAGGCGAAAAAGGCCGGTTCGCTGTGAAATGGTTCGATCCGCGCAATAGCGGAGAATTTGAAACGTCAAAGATCAAAACCATTACCGGCGGAGCCAAACGCAGTTTAGGTAATGCTCCATACGATTCGGACAATGACTGGTCATGCCTGGTGGAAGCGATAAGCGAGTAAGCAACGAAAAACACAATCTAAACAGCTTAAAGAAAGGACTTTTGTTCAATGAAATTATTGATAAAAAGTCAGAAAACATTATTGCTCGTGTTATGTTTTTCTATATCGATTTCAGTGTTGGCGGATTCACCATCACTTCATACAGTCTCTCCACCGCTGGATGATCCAAATTATAAACCGCGGATCATTGCCACGACCGACGGTGAGATTGATGATCGCTGCTCCATGGTTCGCTTTTTACTCTATGCAAACGAGTGGGATATAGAAGGCATCATTTACAGCAGTTCGAAATTTCACTGGAAAGGGCATAACTGGGCAGGGGAAGAATGGATTGAAAACGATATAGATATGTATGCTTCGTTTTATGAAAACTTAAGGAAACACAATCCGGCTTATCCTGCACCGAAAAAATTAAAAAAACATGTTTATGTAGGGAATATTGATGATGTTGGAGCCATGGCCAACGATACCCCCGGCTCAGATCGAATTGTGGAAGTTTTATTGGATGACAAACCAGGCCCGGTATATTTGCAGGCTTGGGGTGGAACCAACACCATTGCGCGCGCCTTGTGGAAGATTCAGCATGAGCATCCCGATCAAATGGAAAAGGTGTCACGCAAGGCGGTTATCTATATAATTCTCGATCAAGATAAAACGTTCAGGGAGTACATTCAGCCTAATTGGCCGAAACTTCGCGTTCTGGGCAGTTTTCGTCAATTTGCCGTGATTGCCTATCGTTGGGATCGAATTATTCCTACGGATTTGCATTCTTTCTATAACGGTGAATGGATGAAAGAAAACATTCTGACCGAGCATGGGCCTTTGTGTGCACGCTACGAAGCACGTAATGACGGGAGTTTTCGTTCGGAAGGTGATTCCCCGTCTTTTATGCATCAGATTCGAGTCGGTTTGGGTAGCCTTGCTCACCCCGCTTATGGTGGATGGGGTGGCCGTTTTGTTCGTGAACAAGACACAAAAAACGTTTGGCGTGGCGCCAAGGACGACAGCAGTTGGAGCAAACCTATTTGGCGATGGAGTGAAGCATTCCAGAATGACTGGGCCGCTCGCGCCGATTGGTGTGTCAAATCGTATCAAGAAGCCAACCATAATCCCATCCCCGTGGTCAACGGTGTCAAAGGCATGCGTATACTACGAATGGAGGCCAAACCGGGAGAGACCGTGGAACTAAACGCGGAGGGAACTTCCGATCCGGACGGAAATGATCTTCGTTACCAATGGTGGTATTATGCTGGACCAAGTACTTATACGGATGATGTGGAAATCGAAAATGCAAATCACCAATCGGCGATTTTTCATGTGCCCTATGATCGCCAGGCAAATGAATTTCACGTTATTCTTACCGTTTGGGATAACGGTTCTCCGAACTTATTTGCCTATCGGCGAGTGGTTGTTCAAAGCCCGGCTGTGGTAGACCACACCGAACCATCTACACCAGAAAAATTCAACGCAGAAGCGGAAAACGAGGCAGAAGTCCTCTTGCGTTGGCAAAAAGCTAATGATGCGGATAGCGGTATCCGCCATTATGTGGTTTACCGAAATGGAGAGCAAATAGCGACAACCAAGTCAACGGAATACACTGACTCCGGTCTACAAGAAAGCACAAGCTATACATATCAAATGTCTGCTGTGAACGGATGTTTAATGGAGGGGAAGAAGTCCCAATCCGTCGAAGTGAGAACGCAACCTGATACGCGTCCGCCGGATATTGAATCAATAGCAGGAGCGGGAGAGCATATTTGGGTTCTTTTCGACGAGCCGGTTGATCGGTCCTCGGCGGAGAAGGTAGAAAATTACTCCATAAGCAAAACGGCCAAGATTCTGGACGCTCATTTAAGTGATAATTTGCGGGCACTTCGTTTGTCGGCAGCGAACATGGAAAATGGTATAACTTATACATTGTCGGTAAACAGCATCAAAGATAAAGCCAAAAAAACAAATATAATTCCTCCAAATACAAAGAAACAATTTATTTATTTTACAAGAAAGGCGATTATTCGGGTTGGCGTAGAAGCCGGTGAGTCTCCAGTTACGTTGCATGGCCCTATACAACGGGGAGAGGATGGCTCGCTTTTCCTGCATGGAGAGCCACCATGGAAATGGGTAACTGTCGGTACGGACGAAAAACCGTTGAAAGCATTGGAAGGATTAAAGTCGTTTACTGTCTTGGGGTGGGCCAAAGCCTCGAGTCTTGAAACCGGAAGCGGCGGTAATCGCTTTCTTTTTAACTTAAATTACAATAAATCCGGCATTGATCTAGTTCACCTATCCGACGGGCGTATGAGGTTGACAGTCAATGAATGGCCGGATGGTGTCTCTAACGATAGTTCAAGCAACAAGATTCAACCCGAAAAGTGGAGTTTCTTTGCTGTTACCTATGATGGTTCGGCATCTGAAAACAATGTGCACTGGTTTTTTGGCGATAAAGAGACTCCAGCGCGATTGGACCGTACCAATGATTATTACAACGGACCTACGGGAATGGACAGCGGCCCCTTAACCGTGGGTAATTACAACCAAACGATTCATCAACACGGTAAAAATCGTCAATTTCGCGGGTGGTTAAAAGGCATCATGATTTTTGGCTCTAAAACGGATTCGGAAGGTGTGTTGACTTTAGACGAAATACGTTTATATCAAAATCGGCTTCAATAGTTTTTACAATAAGCAGCTCAAAGAACCAAAGGTTGCCTGCTTTATTTCTTCAATTGATCTTACCGCTCTATAAGCAAGAAAACATGGAAGTTATACTGGATACCTTGAACTCTGATCATGGTAATCGCTTGAATCATACTGAGAAAGTCAAGGAAATACCAGACACCGATATACCTTTCGATGAGGATAAGTTATAAATACAATCTCACATAAGGTATAAATAAATTCAGGGGAGATATTATGAGCAAAACCAGACAAAACAGACGTAGTTTTCTCAAAACTTCGACCTCCGCCACCGTTGCAGGACTGGTTCCTTTTAACCTGGTGCCCAATACTGTCCTGGGAGGCCCTAATCGTCCGGCCCCCAGCGATCAACTCCGATTTGGGAACATCGGTCTCGGCGGGCGCGGGCGCGGCTTTATTCGCCCCGGCACTTCCATCGCTCTTTGCGACGTAGATGAAAAACGCCTGGCGGAAGGAGCCAAACGTGCGGGCGGTAATCCAAAACTGTATACCGATTACCGTAAACTACTGGAACAGAAAGATATCGACGGCGTCTTCGTCACCACCCCCGATCACTGGCATGCACTGATGACCATTCATGCCTGTGAAGCGGGTAAAGATGTCTACGTAGAAAAACCCGCTTGCAAGACTATCGAAGAAGGCCGTGCTATGGTTACTGCTGCTCACCGGTATGCACGCATAGTACAGGTTGGCTCTCAAGGCCGTTCGCAGGAAGGCGCTTATTACGCGCATCGATACATAAAAAACGGCCAGATCGGTCATATAAGTGAAGTCCGCTGCTGGCATTATTGCAATCCGCATGGGGATTGGAAATCCAACACTCAACCGCCTGAGCACCTGGATTACAACAGCTGGATCGGTCCAAATCGCTGGGTTCCCTACAATCCCAGCAAAACCCATGGCCGCTTCCGTTTTGTCTTCGACAAGGGCGGTGGTGAAATTCGCGACCGCGGCGCGCACGTCATGAGCTGTGCCTTGTGGATTATGGACAGCGATTCCACTGGCCCATCTACGATCGAAGCGGTAGGCGAACCGCATTTCGACGGCGGATTTGATGTCCCCGATCATGTGAAAGTCACCTATGAATTCAAAAACCC
>CAZXSQ010000294.1:2993-4694 GCA_964643335.1 uncultured bacterium | reverse complement strand
TCTGGGCCGAACCTGGCGAACCCCATGAGGAAGGCTTCGAGTGGGTGCGCAAATCCTACGGGGCCAACTACATAGGTGATAAAGATAACCTTATTTTGACTTATGGGGATACACCTCACACCGATACTGAAGACAAAGCCAAAAAGTACACCCCACCACCGGGCGGTGCCAAAGTGTTCCACAGCCCCGGCCATCGTGAGAACTTCGAAAACTGCATTCGCACCCGCGAAAAGCCGGTTATGCACATTGAAGCCGGCCATCGCACGGCAACATTGTGTATCCTGGGCAATTTGTCATATGCCTTGGGCCGCAAATTGGAATGGGATCCGGCCAATGAAAAAGTCATCAACGATGACGAAGCCAACCGCTTGCTCTCCAAGCCCGGCCGAGTCGGCTACTACTTATAAGGGGGATACTATTATGAATACACAAACGTTTATCGAATATGTCAATAATGGAGATAAAGCCCAAAAACTGGAAGCTTGGCATGCCGCCGACAAACAAAACGCAGATGTCATCCCACAACTGGCCGCTTTGATCCGGCAGGAAAACACCCCCACCGAAAAATGCGTCAAGGAGTGCATGCAAAAATTGGTGCATTCCGTCGGCAAAACTACCGGCGGGAAAAAAAGGCAAGCCATCACCAAAGAATTGATAGGTTTAATCGGCAAAAACAATCTATGGGTCAGTAAGCTGGCGCTGCGGTACTTATCCTGGATCGCCGAAAATGATTCCATTCCCAAATTAAAAAAATACCTTACCGATGCCGATCTGTATGAAGAAGCCGCCTTTTGCTTCGAACGTATTCCCACCAAGGAAGCCAATCTGGCGATGCTGCAAGCCCTAAAGCAAGCGAAAGACAAAAAACAAAAACTTCGCTTGATCATTGCGCTTGGCCATCAAAAAGAAAATGAAGCGGTTGGTATTCTTTCAGAACTCATGAATTCCTCCGATAAGGATATTGCGCTTACCGCTTTTGAATCTCTTGCCAAGATCGGCCAAAAAGCCAAAAGCAACTTGACTCCATCGCAATTTGATAACTTAACAGACGTCGAAAAACAAATGCGTGATGATACCATTCTTCTTTTGGCCGATGCCTTTATTAAACGGCGGGAACATGTCGAACTGGCTGAATCTATGCTGAAAACCATGCTAGACAAGAATCCCGAAGAACACATGAAGTGCGGTGCTATCATCAGTTTGGGCAAGCTGGATAAAGTATCGGCAGTGAACAATATCATTGCGATGTTGAATTACAAACCGTCCTACATCGTTCGTGATACCGCTACCAAAACATTAGCTGCATCGAAAGGCCAGTCGGTTGATCCAGCATTGCAGGAGGCGTTGAAAACCGCAACCGGTGAACAAAAAGAAGCGATTAATAGCATTATTACAGCACGCAAGCTGCTGTGATCGTAAAAAGAATGCTTTAAATAGGGTAAGGCAGGAAAATCGAATCCTGCCTTGCCCTTTTTCCAAATCCTCCGTAAAGACTTCACCTCATCAAATAATATCCAACCAGAGATATTCCAACATTTTTGAGCTTTAAAAATTGCAGTATTCTTATATAATGGTTGTTTTATATAAATGCTGAATGAGCGAATAAAAAGTATTCCAACTTTTTAATCAAAATTGGTTTGTTTAATCCATCTACAAAAATGTGAAGTTTCTTCACGCCCAATCGTTATCTCTAAATAATAT
>CAZXSQ010000294.1:300-2983 GCA_964643335.1 uncultured bacterium | reverse complement strand
TCTCTTCTATTGAAAGTCCAATTATACGGTTCTTTATGTTTTTTTCTTTAAATCGCATACTTCCCATATATTGGCTTAATATTTGCGTTATTAAAAATAGAAAAACAAATAATTGAAACAAACAATTAATGGTTAATCGAATGTATTAATAAAATTGTTTTTAAATTCAATTTTTAACCATTTGTTTCATAAAAAATACTGTTTAAGTTGACAACCTAGTAAGCGTTAACTATATTTTATAAAGGAAGGTGATTTACATTCCAAACTTACATCCCTTCAATAAACCTCTAAACAAATCACTGCAAAGTTAAAACAGCGTTTTGGACGACTATTATTGACGAAAAGAAGGATGATAATTATAAAAGGAGGGATACTTATGTTTAATCATAAATCCAAAAAATTACATCAAACAATCACTGAACGAAAGGAGATTGATAAAAAGGTGAAAAGCGGATTCACACTCATCGAATTGTTAATTGTTGTCGCCATTATTGGAATTTTGGCGGCGATCGCTGTACCGAATTTTTTGAACGCTCAAGTGCGTGCCAAAATTGCAGGTGCTGAGGCGGATATGCGCAATATTGGTACAGCTATAGAAATGTATGCTCTGGATTATAACAAACCTCCACGTACATTTACTGAAGGGTGTTATACAGGAGCATGTGAAGGCAGTATGATGTCACGTTATCAACGTATGTCACAGTTGACCACACCCATTTCTTATATGAGCAGCGTGCCGGAGGATAAGTTTAACCGTAGGGATATTGAAACAAGTGAGGCAATAAATACTTATCCCTATTGGGAGCCGGGATTTGCTGATACGTATAGAAACCCAAATGGATTGGGACGGCATTTTCCCAATCAACGGAATCCGAATGGTCAATGGGCTTTGATGAGCTTCGGTCCTGACGGCGACTTTGAAGCTGCCAGTGGCGGAAATTTGGCGCCCTTTGATGTTTCCAATGGACTCAATTCCAACGGCGACATTATGCGATTTGGATAATAACCAAATAGAATAGTAACTCCCTTTCTGGCTTCGGCTGGAAAGGGATTACTTTTATCGATAGATAGGCATATCACGCGGGAACTTTAATTTGAAAGGAGTCTTTTTAATGTCTCGTTTAAGAAATTTGTTTATTGCCGCTTTGCTAGTTTGCTGCACCTCTTTTGTATATGCTGATCCATTTACACCGGGAAATGTGGTGCTGGTGGATGCGGGTGAAGATCGCCTGATTGAAGTGAGTTTGGGCAAAACTGAAGCAACCGTCGTACAGGTTGTAACTTGGGAACTGGGTGATACCAGCCGCCGGCGGCCTTTGGGTGTTGCTTTCGATCCCACCGGTAATTGTTATGTCGGTATTACCGGCGTGCCGACGGAAGCCACAGAAGCGGTTGAGTTCCCAGAAGGACGTGGTGAAATTCTCCGAATCGCTCCCGATGGCACAAAAGATTTTTTCGTCCTGCCTCCCGAAGTAACAAAAGGAACTTGGGTGTCCAGCTATGATCCCAACGAAGTCTACATCATGAGCAACGAGCCACCTCCACCTCTTCCCTCGCTTATGTACCGTTATTCCTTCACCGGAGATCAGATAAGTGAACCCACCTTATTTGAAGTTTCCGAAACTCCTCAAGCAAATGGAAATGGTGGAAACGGAAAAGCTTTGGAAATGCCGGATGGCCGGATATTTATTCCAAACAATACCGAGAGTGTGATCAATGTTTACGATAATGATGGCGGTGCCCCTGTGGATAACATCGAAACAGAAACACCGTATAGGTCACTGGCTTTCATTGAAGGTACAGAGTACCTTCTGGCCAATCCAAACGGAACCACTGTGGACCGCATCAATTTCGATGGTGAGATTGAAGGTACTTTCGACTTCAGTCTTGATTTCATGGGTGGCGTATGGAACTTCACAGTACTAAATGATGGAACCGAACGTTTCATTGTTAGTAATCATAACGGTCCAGCGGATTCCAAAAATATGGTTTATATTTATGATGCTTCTGACCTGCAAAATATCTTTCCAACTATGCTGCCTATTGTTGGTCTGGAAGATTTCGGTGACGAAGATGGTATGGCCAATTCATTGTTCGATTCCGCCGTTGTACCCGAACCGGTTGATGTCAGCGGTTGGTCCATTTATTAATTAACACATAATTTTTTGTATTGAAAAATAAGGGGGACGTTTTCCAGTCTTTTAAAGGACAGGAAATGTCCCCTTATGTTTTTTAAAACTCGGATATAAAAAACGGTATTAAATGTAAGGATGTCAAAATGAATTTCCATCTTTCACAAAAAACTTATTTCATCTGTTTCTTCCTGATTGTAACTTTTTTAATATCATCTACGTCCGCAATAAGTCAAGAATTAAACTATGATGTGGTTGTTTATGGTGGAACAGCTGGGGGCACGATAGCCGCTGTCGCCGCCTCAAATGAAGGGATGAAAACGGCACTATTAGAACCCCGTAACCACATTGGTGGGATGGTCTCAGGCGGATTAGGAAGGACCTACTTCGGCAATAAAAAAGTTATCGGAGGTATGTCTCGGGAATTTTTCGAACGAACCGGTGAACGTTATGGAGAATCTATCTCCTGGTTTTTTGAACCGCACGTTGCTGAAAATATCTTTGAAGATTGGCTGCTGAAAGCAGAAGTCGATGTGTTTTTTGAACATCGA
>CAZXSQ010000294.1:0-290 GCA_964643335.1 uncultured bacterium | reverse complement strand
ATCAGAGAACCGAATAACATCTATACAAATGGAAAACGGAGTGGTATTCACAGCCCAAGTATTTATTGATTCCTCATATGAAGGTGATCTGCTTCCCCGTTCAGGAATCAGGTACACCTGGGGTCGGGAAGGCCAGGATATCTATGGAGAATCACTTGCTGGCCGCCGCTCTTTTAGTCCGCACCATCAATTCAATGTGGAACTATCACCCTACGATGAAGAAGGCAATTTGCTGCCGCTTGTCTATGGCGGTGATCCCGGCATCCCGGGTGAGGGGGATCAAAAAGTAC
>CAZXSQ010000293.1:0-8946 GCA_964643335.1 uncultured bacterium | reverse complement strand
ACATAATCATTTGGATGATAAGGAATTTCATAGGGTTGAAGCATCGGGTGATCAATGAGCCACAAAACGCGTGGTAAGTAGTAAGATTCCGCGAAACGGGCGTTGAAAGAGGAGGAAAAATTGACACCAAAGATCAACGAGGGAAGATTTTCATGAAAATGACGAATGGCACGATACAACAAGGTAAATTTTTGCGTATCCACTTCAAAACAAGCGGGAGTCCATGCATTTAATGAAAAACCTCCCATCACCCAGCGTGAAAACTGCGGAGGTACATTTGCGGATTCAGCTCCTTTAACTGTTTGCGCCCAAACAACTTGTGATTTTTCTTTATGGTTCGCATAGGTATTTGCTGTATAGATGTTTTTTGCATGATGAAAACGCTGTGAAAATTTTTGCTGGCGATTCTTGATCACACCAGTAATCTTTTGTACCGCCTTTTCTATCCACTTGTTTTTTTGCAGTTTTTCAATTCCACAACCGGCACTAAAAGCAATACGTTGGGGTGTAAATACATAGAGACCGTGTTCTTCTATCAAATGAACAGTGTTGCCTATAGCCTCGCTTCCCAACGCAAACAAAAAATGTGGATTTTCAAAGAATTCAGCTAAATCCACGACTTCACATGCTGCCCGTAAAACTGGAATTCTTGGCTCGGCAACGATAATCCCAACAGCTTTTTCTTTCTGCTGCTCTTTAAAATAAGGTATTAAATGGCGTAGAGAATAACCGAATCCCAACCCAAAAACGAAAACAATCCAGGCTCCCGAATTGAATTTTGATCGAATTTGATTTGCAACCTTCAGCGGCTCATTCACTCTATAAGTATCATGGACAGCATACCAATCACCGATTTCATCACATTCATATACACCGTATTCCTTTTTAGATTTAGACACCAAGCGAATCGACTGTTTCCAAGACTCAAGGGCATTCAATTCCTCAAAAACATTAGGATCCAAAGACTTGATAATATCGATATTCCGCAAAAATAAAGAGCGATTATTAACCACAAGGTTACTCCACAATCTAATTTCTATTGGAAGTTTACATGAAATCAGGCTGGAAATTCAAAAAAATTGACTCTTGCGAAGGTGCAATCCAATTGCACTTACAGATCGTCATTCAATGATTTTTCTTTTTTACTGCGTCTTTTAATTCCTTCCCTGGTGTAAAAACTGGGATTTTCGAGTCCTCTATTTGAATTGATTTGCCTTTCAGTGTATTTTTTCCTGCACGTGCTTTACGTTCCTGAATCGAAAATTTACCGAAACCTAACAGTTGCACTGACTGGCCATCTTTGAGTGTAGAGACAATTGTTTCCAAAATATCATCGAGAATCTTTTCGCTTTTATCTTTTTCCAATTGAGTGGTTTTTGATATCGCTCCCACCACTTCCTTTTTATCCATGCTCATTTTCTCCTTATTCAAAGCAAAACCAATTACTGAAGAGAATGGAAGCAAAATCGCTCAACAGAACAAAAATTTTCTAGAAAATCACCTGAATTTTTTACTGAATAATAATGAAATCGTTAATTTATACATTCCATTGTCTAAAAAACTGGGGAAAATTTGAGGTCTATTAGTAAAAGTACCAAAAAAACGCCTTATATGCAATAAATTATCTTTCAAATAGACAAATTCCGTATGACCATCATAACAAAATGCAAATAATAGACCCAATTATGAGTATATTCGGCATAAAAAATTAATATCGTTTCTTTTGAAGAAGTTTTTTGATAAAATTATTTCTGAATCAGCCGATTTTATCTAATGTAATTTACATTTATTTATACAATTTTTCTTAATTATTTGGCTGTTTTTTAACGAATTTCTTTCGAAAGGATTAATGCAATGCGAATCCCCATTCATCTCTGTTTCATCATTTCTTTTTTTATCGGGATTCATCCTCTTTGGAGTAACACTGCAAGAAAAAATATCGATTCAAAAACACAAATTAAAACGGCCGGCAGCACCCCCCATTTAACCATTCTCCCAGAAACCTATGTTACCACACTTGAAAATGAGCCAGTCATTTTGGAACTGTCTGTAGAAAATCCTAGTCCAATTCTCCGTCTCTCCTGAGATTGAAAATACAATGATAGATCCAATGGAAGGCATATTCCGTTTCCTCCCAAATTACATACAATCAGGGACTTACGAATTAGTTTTCTCAGCGGATGATGGAATAACAGAGATAACAAGCGCTGCAACCATTCGTGTTTTGGACAACAACAGACCACCATCGCTTCGTGTCAATTTTTTGGAACGTTTAACCATCAATGAGGGCCAAACAGCCTATATTTCTTTGGTTGGAACCGATCCAGATGTTGATAACACGCTCAGTTACAGTGTAAATCCGCATTTAGCCAACATGAGGGTCAATAATTTGACTGGGGATATCGTTTTCTCACCTGATCATACTCAATCCGGTACATACCATGTAGATTTTGTTGTTTCTGACGGTATTGATTCTGCCACCGAAACCCGTACGATTAAGGTCAACAATGTGAATAGACCTCCCAGAGTGCTGCTCAATCCAAATGAGAACTGTATAATCCAGGTTGGGGAACAATTTAATCTTCTTGCCGTCGGTACCGATCCGGATAGAGATTCCTTGACTCTTCAACTGGAGGAACAGCCACCAAACAGTGATTTCAATCCTTCGACAGGTCTTTTCTCATTCACGCCTCACTTGAATCAATACAAGGAAGAATATTCCCTCGAATTTACCGCCTTCGACGGCCAGGCAAGCAATTCCAAGTCAATAATCCTTAGTGTAACCGCTCCACTATCACCGCTATTTGAATTTAGCCAAAATGGTGATCCTGAAGGCTGGGAGACAAATGATTTCGTTCAAGCCGTTTTTGTTGAAGAGGATGTTTTAAAAGGGCTTTCAACCGGAATCGATCCAATAATTTCACGAGGTGGCTTTAATATCGACACATTTTCACAAAATCAACTTGTTTTCAGGATGTTTTTAAATGTCGCCAGTCCAATTGATATTTTTTTCATTACAAAAAATAGACAATTTGTCGGTCCGGCCAAAATTTCTGTAGCAACATCAGCTGAATATGTCACCTACAGTTTAGATTTCGCACATCTATTCCCGGAACCAAAATTTATTGAGACAGTTCGTATTGACCCTGGAATGGTTAGCAACTTTTTTGCCTTGGATTTTGTTGGTTTCTTAGACACAGGAATACCCACCCGGACCCCAACGCCACATCCCTCTTCCAGTCCAACGCCTACTTTCACATTTACACCATCCAATACACCAACACCGACGATTACGCCTCTCCCAACCGAGACTCCAACACCAAGTGACACCTCAACGATTACACCTACAGGTACAAATACACTGACACAAACACCTACTTTCACTCCCACCAATACCCTGACACCCACAATAACTCCAACACCGACAATAACCTTGACTCCAACAAACACTTTAACACCAACCAATACCCTTGCTCCGCCGACAGACACACCAACCCCTATTAATCCAATTCGAGTGTACAGATTTAATTACAGTGAGGATGTATCTCCCGATTTCGACGTTTTTACACCGGAAGGATATTCCGCTGGGGAAATGGAACTTTGGGATGTGGAAAACACAAACTTATTTGACGGGACGGCTTTATTTCTCAAAATCAATCCTGGAGAAGCTGCTCTTCTTATTGCGAATGAGGAAATCAATATTGGGACCACTATCGTTAAAACAAAATTATCCACTAAAACCACATCAGAAAACACTTCCATTGCGCTCTTAAGTTTTAACGGCCCAATGGACGGCCAATTTGGTTATAATCTGGCAAATAAAGGTGAAATTCCTGCCGGTATCGAACATCAGATGTCGATGATTTACCAGGCTCCTTCAGAATCAATGCGTGTGGGATTACAAGCAGCTCAACCCAGTGACGCTACTGATTCAGCTATTTTATTTTTTGACAATCTCATCATTGAACCAATGGGACCTGTCAGCAATGCCACAATCCCTTTGGTTCCGGACGGATCCTTTGATCATTCTTTAACAGGAATGCTTACCAATTACGGTAATTTAAACGGAAGTGTGCAGACTGTAAGAGAATCCAGTACTGATTGGTCTATGAAACTTTCCATCAATCCAAGCCAATTAGCCGCCAATCTTGGATTGAATGTTGTCAGTGCGGATGAATTCTTCCCAGAGAGATTCATATCTCAGGTTGAAGTTCGGAGAGTATCCGGTGCGAACGGAACCTTCGCCTTCGCCCTTACAAACGGCAAACGAACGTTGGTAACCTTCGAGAATTCATACAATTTTAACATCAACCAAACCCGAACCATGACAATCGGGGGTGATTTAATAACTCCCTCTCCATGGATGTATCCCTTGGTTCTTCTGCAAATCGGTGGTCCTGGAATTTATTCCTCAGTTGTTATAGATGATGTCCGTTTTATGCTTGAAAATCGGTTCCGGTGATTAAAAAACAGAAGGTTTGAAAATAGCGGATGGTCTCAAAGGTTAGACACATAGGTCTAACCCTCCATATGGTAGAAGCTAACCTGTGTGTTTGCCCCATGTATTAGTGTCCTCGGTATCTAATTGAGTTTTGAGACAATCCCCCAAAGTCTTTAATTGAAGAAGAATGTCCAGAACTACATATTCCCTTCTTTTTGATTCCAACTCATCTATGATAAATAATCCAATTAATAAGAAAATGGGGAAAACTTCCCAAAATTGCCTGTAGTTTACTTGCTTATGAATAAAAACTTCTTATTTGACCAATTTGGTAGACCGGTAACCTATCTACGGATGTCTGTGACTGATCGATGCAATTATCGCTGCACATATTGCATGCCCGCTGAAGGTTTGAAAGCGCTGGGACGTTACGAGCTATTGACTTTTGAAGAACTTGCTCAAATTGCCGGTGTTTTTGTAGAAGAAGGCATTCAAAAGATCCGGTTAACGGGAGGAGAACCCCTTTTACGCAAGGACATTCATCTGCTCGTACAAAAATTAAATCGATTGAAAGATTTAAAAAATCTCTGCCTGACCACCAATGGACATCTTCTTTCTGATAAGATTGAATCGTTAGCCTCAGTGGGACTCCAACGTATTAACGTGAGCATAGATAGCCTTATACCCGAAAAATTCGAAAAAATAACACGTGGAGGAAAAATCCAGCGTGTGCTGCAAGGATTGGAGAAAGCGGCAGAAATTCTTCCCGGCCCCATAAAAATCAATGTCGTCATTGCCCAAAACTTTAACGAGGATGAAATACTCGATTTCGCTCGATTGACCTGCGACAAAGGGTATCATGTCCGTTTTATCGAACAAATGCCGATGAGTTCCATGGCAAATTGGGAACGCAGCGATGTACTTTCTGTAGTAAATATCCAGCAAATTATCTCAGATGCCTTTGGCCTCGAACCGGTAACTCACAATGGAAATTTATCCGGACCCGCTTCCCGATACCGTATTCCCAACAGCCGAGGAGAAATCGGGTTTATCGGTGCGATAACTGATGAATTTTGTGCAAAGTGCAACCGTATCCGCTTGACACCCGACGGTAAGCTTCGCGGCTGCCTAATGAAAGACGGCGAAGTCGATTTACTTCAAGCTGTACGCAGTGGTGGAGATAAAAACAAAGTTCGTGAGTTACTCCATCAAGTATTACAAACAAAACCTAAACAACATTATATAAACGATGTTTATTTCATCCGTCCTGAGCGAACCATGTCCCAAATCGGCGGATAACCGGATATTAAACCTCTCAAAACTTTTTCAACTTTCCAAAATGTGGACATTTTTATGCGAACGTTGCTCCAGCCAATCAAAAACGTTTGTGATATTGTTATAATGGTCTTGTCCGAATAAACAAAATATTAAGTTCAAAGCAACTGGTATTATGAGTATATTTTTTTGGAATCCTCCGGATTAAATTATGAAAAAATCTATTGTCTTTGTAATCTTCTCTTCCTTTATGTATTTGTTTTTTAGCACTCAATTCGTCTTTTCTGCAGAGGAAACCATACAAACTGGTTTGCAACCAAACCCTCCCTTTGCTGTTTCCAAGATGCACATCAAAGAAGTAAGAGAGCTTGTTTCACGCGTTGGATGGTCTGAAAGTATCTTGGTAGCTCAGCTAGCCGAATCCGTTACTCTGGAAGGAAATATTTGGAACCTGTTGGTTAAAGCCGCCATACTCGGCGGGAGAGAACGGACTGAAACAGTCATTAATGAATTAAATCATCACCTCAATCAAAACACGGCGGTTGTTTCGGATCACCATGAACCGGCTATGCTTCTTTTTCAAACCTATGATTACATCATGGCACTGCCTGAAATAACTCTTTTTGAGACCGATCTCATAAATGACCTTAAAAAAAATCTAATCAAATATAGTGAACCTGTACTGGATGCTTCTACTGACACTTTAAGTGAAGCCGAAGTGATTCATTTACAGACCGCGCAATTATACGCTGGCATGTTAACCAGTGCCACAGAACAAGTTAATCAATTATTAAGTGGAAATGAAACCATCCCTTCATTAAAGCAAAATTTGCTCAAAGCGATGACCAATGAAGGGTTCTTGTATGAATTAACACTACAGGAACACATCACGATCTGCACCGATTTGCTGCGAATGTCCAAAGCTTTGCAATCCTACAGCCCAAATGATTTTCACCGGCTTTCTCCAATAATCCAAAAACCTGCCGACATCGTCTGCGAACTTAGTTTCCCTTCCGGTACAATTCCTTTTTCATCAAAACCACAATTCAATAATTCAAACCAGGAATTGACTGGTTTATTGGAAAGGGCCAATGTTCTTTTTAAAAATAATAAATACAAAACCTTACTCGACCTTATCTACAAAACCGATGTCCGCCGTGGTGAAGCACTGCTTTATGGTGAACTTACATTAGAAACCGATACCCCCGCTATTTTCATATCGAAGGCGCTTCCTCAATCTGGCGCGGCGTTGCTTCGAAGCTCAAAAGACGATTTTCCTGTGTCCATCATCCTTGATACTGGACTTTCAGATTACACATCTAAAACCTCTTTGCTTTCCATGCAGATGATGACCGGTTCTGGTTTGTTGAATGAATTTTCGAAAAAAGAAACTATCCCCGTATTCAATTCTGTTCTCGTGAACAGACAGCGACAGGCTTTATTGGAAAGCAATGCTGACACTCCAGCAAATGCTATGATTGCATCCTTGATGCCCTTTGGGAAGATAGGTTCTTTTGCCTCTTTAATCGCTTCCGGGCAATTTTTGGAACGCCTGGCTTATCCCGATGAGTTTTTTAGTGGCCAATCATCTCCGGTAAACATGTATCAACGGCTTGTCTATTTAGCCTCTCCCTTCGTCATCGACTTGTTTCGTGTACAAGGTGGCAATCTGCATGATTATTGGTATCAAGGTAAAGGCAAACTCCAAGCTAAATTTGAAAACGAGTTTGAATCCTTTCAACCTGGAATTGAGGACTACGAATTTCTTCGGCAACCAAACTTACAACCACAGATTATAACGCTCGATGGTATTTATAACCTGTCTTTTATTCCTGAATTCCCCGGCAAGGATAAGGAGCGTTTTTGGGTTATCGATCCTGCTGGTTCCGAGTTGATTTCGGGCAAAAATGCCGAATCACCATTTATCATTTTGCGGAGAAAATTGTCTGATAACGCGGGAAATCTATTTGCTGTCATACATGAACTAATTCGTGAAGATGAAATACCTGCAACTAAAATAGTTCGATTACCCCTTTCGCCTGCTCCCAATGAACGTGATTATCAGGCAGTGGCTTTGGCAGTCGAAAGAGGAGAGGATACCGATATTTTTGTATCCGCCATCCGTCCGGACTATACCTACACAACCACGTATCGCAAGGGAACGCTAGTCTTTGCCGGTTCTTTTGGCCATATCAAAATGAAAGCCGGCAAGTTTGAATCTCTCCGATTGGTTGGCGGAACCAAACTCCGTTACGATACTCATGGCGTTGAACTGGCTGAAAACATCAATATCGGCGTTGTAAACGAAGTGCATTCCGCCTCAAAAGAAATCCGGGTTCATTTCCCCTATATGTTGCCTACCGGCAACATACTCCGTGGAAATACGATGATGGTAACATCAACAGAAGAACATCCCGTCATGTTCCAACCGTTAGTGATAGAAAACGTTGAATCCCAAGACCCCCCCCAGACCGTGAACTTGATGTACGCCGGAAATCTGGAAAATCCTCAACCGCAACTGGCCGCTCCAGTACGCAGAGGGGATCAAATTCTTCACAATAATTTCACAGAATTAGAGCGTGTATTCAAAGACCATTTCAATCTTTCCTATTCGGCTCCAGCCAGTGTTATGATTGAAGGAGCAACCAATAGAAACCGGGTACTATTCCGAGGGGCCTCGTTAATAAGACAAATCCGCGGTGAGTCCAAAGCGGGTGTAATTATGTTTAATACGGAACCCTCCGAAGCCATCAATGGGCAGGTGGAATTCGTTCGGATGCCTTAATACCATTACAGAGAATTTTTATGACTATTCGTTCCTTGTTTACCTTATCCGTACTCGTACTTCTTATGTGTGTTCAGCTTAATCGGTGCTTTTGTTTTCCATTACATCCTTCTCTTCAACCTCAAATTTATTTATCCGCTTCATCGGAGATGGAAGAACAACCCACTGCCCCTGAAGATATAAAAAAAGAAAAGCCACGGGATCCGGATTCAGTTTTATTTAATACCGAAGCCCATATCGCTTTTTTTCTTTTTATGGTGCTATTTCTTGCCGGCTATTTCCTTGTCCGCCGACAACCCAGTTCTAAACAAACGAAAAAGAAACGCAAGAAAAAACTGTGAAACGAACTTCTAGATATTTCTAATCACCTGTAATATACATTCAAAATTCGGTTCTTTTGAAAAATCAGTGGGTAAATCCAGGGAGAAATTATTAACTGGTTAAA
>CAZXSQ010000292.1:7473-8955 GCA_964643335.1 uncultured bacterium | reverse complement strand
AAAGATGAATATAACGAGCGTGCATTTTACGAATCCCAATTCCTCCCCCATGATCGAGAAGATGAAATCCGTGTGGGGATAAGGAGTAAACAGTTGCTGTTTGCCCGCCCCCAATCCAACTCCGCTCCAACCACCGTAAGCAAATCCGATAAGTGATTGATAGACCTGATAATATTTCGTCTGGATATACAACTCCGGGTTCCACCAGGCTTTGATCCGTTCAAACAGGCTGGGAAAATGATAGATTGCGAATAATATAGCAGAGGAAAAACCAATCACCGTGGGAACAATATGATACCATAAACCACCAGCGGCAAACCACATGACCAGCACCATCATCCCAATGAAAAAAGCCGTTCCATGATCCGGCTCTTTCACGATCAATAGAAGCAAGAGTCCAACAAAAAGAAGCGGAAAAAATACACTTCGAAAAAATGAATCCAATTGGTCCCTTCGCTCTGCCCATACTGCGGCTACATACATAATGATGGTGATCTTGGCGAAATCCGAAGGCTGAAAGCTAAATCCGAATATTTGGATCCACCGGCGCGCCTGGTTGATCTCTTTTACTAAAGGGGTGAACAAAATCATTAGTAAAACAGCGGCAAGAAGCATCAACCAACGGGCTTTCCGTTCCCAATGGGTATAATCATATGAAAAGAAAAAGAACATACCCGCCAGACCGATGCTGACCCACATCAGCTGACGTCCCATGTATGCATACACATTGTGATTAGGATCGGAGGCGAATAGAAATTGGCTGGCGCTCAGAACCATAATGACGCCAAGCATCACCAACGTAATGGTGAGAACAAACAATGCTCCAATAACGATTGAACTTGAGTTCTTCACAGTTTATACTCCCGAATCGCCTGCTTGAACCGATTGCCGCGTTCTTTATAATTGGCAAACATATCCCAACTTGCGCATCCTGGTGAAAGCAGCAACGAATCACCCGGCTCGCCGTCCTTTAATCCCTGTTCCACCGCTTCTTCCAAAGTGGCTTTTCGATGAATCTCGGTTAATGATTTCCATGCCTCTGCGAAGAGTTCAGTAGCTTCTCCAATGAGATACACCGAGCGGACCTTGGATCGGATCAGTGGATCAAGTGGGTCGAGTGGGTCCCCCTTGGCCCGTCCCCCCGCTATCAGGCGAATGGGAGCGGGAACCGAACGGAGAGCGGCTTCCATTGCATGGAGATTGGTCGCTTTGGAATCATCAAAACAAGCGATTCCATTTACGGTATCAACATATTCCAGCCTGTGAGGCAAATGTTTGAATGTCTCCAGGCTTTTCAACGCCTCAATCACTGGAACTCCAAAAGACCAGCACGCGCCAACGGCGGCCAGACAGTTCAGAACGTGTTGAGGCAGCATGTTTTCAAAAGAGCGCCATCCGTGGCTCTCTTGTTTTGAACCATCCCGCAGGTATACCATTCCGCCACGGTAGAAAATTCCGTTTGTTTCACGAACCTCCGTGTCA
>CAZXSQ010000292.1:0-7463 GCA_964643335.1 uncultured bacterium | reverse complement strand
GGGGCTCCAGGTTCATTGCCATTCGAAACTTGATGGCAAAATAATCATGTACAGACTCGTATCGTTCGAGGTGATCCGCAGCCAGATTGGTAATCAATGCAATCTGGGGGTGGAATTCCACGAACGTTTCACATTGAAAGCTGCTAACTTCCAATACCAGCGGTTCACTGCTCACCGGTTCTCCTTGCATCACCACCTTCGCCAGCGGTTCACCGATGTTACCGGCCAAGGCAGCGTTGTATCCGCATGATCGTAAGATATGTGTGATCATATTCACTACGGTGGTTTTGCCATTGGTGCCGGTGACGGCTATGATTGGACGCTGAATGAACCGGCATGCCAATTCCATTTCCCCGATTAAAGGAACACCCGTCTCTTCCGCCCATTTAAAAAAAGATCCAACCGGTGGCACCCCCGGACTGATCACACAAAAATCGATAGTGGGCATGGGGTGCAGTTCACCGCAAAAAACACGGACATTGCGATGTTCCCATGATGTTCGCAGTTCGTCTTCTTTGCGCTGATCCGCATCATAAGCCCAAACTTCTACCCCCTCGGTTAGAAGCAGTTCAGTAGCGGCCTTCCCACTGTCTCCCATACCGATGATCAATGCGGACAAACCAGACAGGTCGGGATTCGGCCCTTTGATTCGGGCAGTAATATCTTTTTCCATGTCAACAGCCAGCATCATAGTCTTGGTTCATTCTCATTATCTGACTTTCAAAGTCGCCAATCCCAAAAAAGCAAAAATAGCGGCAAGAATCCAAAACCTCACCACAATCGTGGTCTCTGACCAGCCTTTCATCTCAAAATGATGGTGAAGTGGAGCCATCAAAAAAAACCGCTTACCACCTCTCCACCGGTAAGAAGCAACTTGCAAGATCACAGAGCCTGCCTCCAGAACAAACACACCACCGATAATAAACAGCAGCAACTCTTGCTTGATCAACACCGCCATGGTTCCAAGTGCTCCGCCCAAAGCAAGCGAGCCGGTATCGCCCATAAAAACTTGTGCGGGATGGGAGTTATACCACAGGAAAGCCATGGTGGAGCCTGCCAGAGCCATGGCAAAAACGGTGATCTCACCACTGCGCAAGATATAAAGAATCCCCAGATAATTACTCCAATCCGTGCGGCCAACGATATAAGTCAAGGCGGCAAAGGCCAACGTGGCGATGATTACACAACCGCTGGCCAATCCATCCAAACCATCTGTGAGGTTCACAGCGTTCGCTGCACCGGTGATGACAAGGGCAACGAAGGGGATATACAAAATTCCCAGTGGAATGAATACATTTTTAAAGAAAGGCAAAGGGAGGTCGTAAGGCCGGTCGAGTTTTTTCTCAATTTCGCTGGGATACACGGATTCCAATAACATGCGGTTCAACTTGACAAGTTCATAACCTTCCACATTGTTTTCGATCATTCCCAAAATTTCAGATGTCAAGGTAACATTTTCGTACCGATTGATTTCGTAAATCGACTGGCCTTGTATCAAGCGGTTGAGATCGTCTACAAGCAGTTTCAGCAGAGACGGGGAAGGCGGAGCAGATTCATCATAATTGTTCAACAAAAGCAGAGTTTTATCGGATAGGCGCTCTTTTAGGAATTGGGAAACCGGATCGCCGGCGCTCTTCAACCGATTGACCAAGACGGTCGGTTTTTTTATATCCCCTACACGGAACAAGGACGGACTTATCAAGGGGTGCCATACATAGAGCGCGAATCCCAATCCAAGACCGATGGCGAACTGGACAATCAACTTTTGCCTGGCTCTTACACCGTAGTATTGTTTTTCCATGATTTTGGTGTAGTCATCAAGAAAGCCAAGCGCTCCCATGGCCAAGGTTACGATCAAGCAGGTTAAAACCAGTTCATTGGTCAAATCTCCCCATAAAAGAATGGAAAGAGTAATCGACACCAAAATCAATGTGCCGCCCATGGTGGGAGTGCCGGACTTGGTTTTATGGCGGTCATACAGAGATTTCACTCCCTCTCCGCGAATGGTTTGTCCGATTTTCATTCTTTGAAACCAGGCAATAAAATAGGGGCCTATTATTACTCCAATAATCATGGCCGTTACGGCGGCCATTGCCGCCCGGAAAGAAATGTAACGCAGTACATTCAATATACCCAGCAATTCTGGAAACTGTTCAGAAAGGGGAAAAAGAAACTCCAAAACCATATTAATCCATTACCCCCTTCCCAGTTTCCTGCAGAAACTCACGGGCATATTCTCTGTCATCAAAATGTATTTTTGTCCGGCCGAGAATCTGGTAAGTCTCATGCCCTTTTCCTGCAATTAACAAAATGTCTTCCGGCTGCAGCATTTCAATTGCGGCTTTTAATGCATCCTTCCGATTTGTGATTACCTCGTATTGATCCGGACTGTCACTCATTCCTGCTTCAATATCCTGAATGATTCGATTTGGATCCTCCGTCCGGGGATTATCCGATGTGACAATGACATAATCGCTGTACTTGAGAGCCGCTCCCCCCATCAAAGGCCGTTTCTTTCTATCCCTATCGCCTCCACATCCGAACACTGTTACCAGGCGTTTATGAGGAATGGCACTCAGGGCAATCAGGCATTTTTCCAAGGCATCAGGGGTATGGCAGTAGTCTACGACGACTTGAGCACCGATGCTATTCGGCACCACTTCCAGACGCCCGGGAACGCATTGCATTTTTTCGATTCCTTGCCGAATGGAGTCGATCGGTAGTTGACATGACCAGGCGATGGCCGCAGCGCCGAGGATGTTATAGACATTGTGCAAACCGATTAAAGACGTGCGGATGCTTAACTCATTCCCCGAAATCTCCAAATCAAATCGTGTTTCATGAAGTTCGGTTTGAATATTTCGGGCAATGACGTCCGCTTTTCGTTCAATCGCAAAAGTAACCATATTTTCAACATTGATCTCGTCACGAATCCGCCGGCCTGCTTCGTCGTCGATGTTGATTACAGCGGTTCCTTGTGGCGATAAAAACTCACTAAATAACCGTTTCTTCGTTTCGCGGTAATCCTCCATATCGGGATGAAAATCAAGATGATCTTGAGAAAGGTTGAGAAATAAAGCAGCGTTGAAATGCATCTCATCGATACGATGTAAAGCGATTCCATGTGAAGAAACTTCCATGATTACCCATTTAATTCCGCTGTCCGTGATTTTTCTCAGCAATTTCTGCATATCATGGGCCAGCGGGGTGGTATTGGGCGCATCCAAAGTGTTATTGCCGAAACGGTATTGAATTGTGCCTATTACAGCGGGATCGATACCAGCCGTTTTCCAGATATTTTCCAATATGTAAGTGGCCGTTGTTTTGCCATTGGAACCGGTAATTCCAATGAGGTATAGTTCACGTGATGGATGAGAATAAAAATTGGCGGCTAATCTTGGTAATGCAGCCAACGTATCGTTGACACGAATCTGTGGAATAGCGACCTGATCGTCGATCTGCTCGACAACTGCCCCGCCGGCTCCTTTTTTGGCAGCGTCCGGTAAAAATTTGTGGCCGTCCACAGAGAAACCACGCAAAGCAATAAACAGATCGCCCGCTTGAAGATGGCGCGAGTCACAGCACAGATCATTGATCTGCTCAGGAATGGCTCCACGCACTTCGATTATGTCCACGCCTTCCACTAAATTCATACCCTCAACTTTGGCTCCTTCGCCTGCGAATAGGGAGCTCAACACACGCAATAAAAAAGTCCACAAATACACGCCAAGTTAATGCTTTGCGATCATAGGAAATTCTTCCGAAATTCCCGGATCGGTTAAAACCGGCTTACAATAAATTCTGCCAATGTTTGTTTCACCTTTCAGTTCTGTTCCGGCTTCTATCTCCTGCTCCACCACTTTTCCATTGCCGATAAACCGGCCTTGAAATCCCCTCCGAATCAGCTCCACATAAGACTCCCGAATAGTCAGTCCTACCAAATTCGGCATAGTCCCCGCGGGGTTGTCATTCTCTCCTTCGGAAGGAACCGGCATGATTCCGCTGACACCAAACGTGCGCGGCGGTGTTTCCGTGGAGTTCTTTGTAATTTGACGGCCGGACACACTTTTTTCTTCAGTGGCTTTGGCAAAAAGCGGATCGGTTTTGTAGGTTGGACTCAATCCCCAATATGCAATTATTTCCTCGGCGATTTTTTTCCAGACCGGTCCGGCTACTTCGCCTCCATACTTCTTTTTCTTTGGTTCATCGACTTTGACGACTATAACAATTTGTGGGTCCTCCGCTGGGAAGAATCCCGCGAAAGTAGCCACACGTTTGCCTTTTGCATAACTTCCATTGACCGCTTTTTGAGCTGTCCCGGTTTTTCCAGCCACATGAAAACCGGGAATGCGTACCCGGCGTCCTGTTCCTTCCGGATCTTCTGTGACTCCCACCATCATTTGAACAACCGGTTCAATCACAGCACGTGAAAAAACGCGAAACGGCTCTGCCGGTTCTCTTGGCACATACACACCGTCTCCGCTACGAAATCCTTTAATAACACTGGGGGAGATAAACAACCCGCGATTGGCAATGACTGAGTAAGCCCTTGCCAGAATTAAGGAGTTTGTCATCATTTCCTGGCCGTAAGGAATCGAACGGATGGAGCTGGGCTGCCATTGGCTTGGTGGTCGCAGTATTCCTACGTTTTCACCAGGAAGCAGGGTAGTGCTGGGATCGCCGATGTGTTTGAATCCGAATCGTCTTAAATAATCATACAATATGGCTGCCTGTTTTTTATAATCCTCGGGACTGCTTCCTAAACACTGTGTAATTTTAACAACACCAATATTGCTTGAGCGAATGAGAATGTCCTTCACCGTCAGCTTCCCGAACTTGTGAATGTCATCGCGGATCGTTTTCCCCCAAATCCAGTACGATCCATTTTCGCAATCAAACACCGTATCGGGTTTGACAACCCCTTTATCAAGTGCGGCAATAACCGTGAACGGCTTGATTATGGACCCCGGCTCATACATATCGGTCAGCAGTTGATTTCTTCTTCGTTTTTCACTGTAGTCCTGGTAATGATTGGGATCGAATTTTGGGTAATTGGCAAAAGAAAGGACTTCGCCACTGGGAGCATGAAGCACCACGGCGTTCGCATTCAAAGCATCGCATTCTTCACACACCTTTTTCAGCTCGCGTTCAACCACATATTGGATATAACTATCGATCGTGAGGATAACATCCAGCCTCTGATTCATGATTTTGGTTAAATCTTCACTCGCCAATGGACGAAGAGATTTATCTTTCTCAGCCAAAATCACCCGCTCATCCACTTCCAGCCGTTCATCCAGAGCGTATTCCAAACCGGCCAATCCTTTCTGAGCTTTACCTGTAAAACCGATCAGATGGGATGCCAGTGAACCTTCGGGATAATAACGCCCTGGCTGATCTTTGATAACCAATCCGGGGATATCTGCCCGAAGCAGGCGTTTTTTTAGGCTGGACGATACATCGTCCTCAAGAACTCTGGCCTTGATTTCAGGCTGCAGCAGGGCGGCGGTATGCCGCTTCATGGAGGTATTACTCAAATCCAAAATTGAACCAGCCTGCCGAACAGACTGCGTCACATTTTCCACGTGAACTTTATCAATCATGACCACGTAGCTTCCCGAGCTGCTGGTACTGACAGCCAAGGTTCTTTGATTACAATCAAGGATCATTCCGCGAGTGGCGGGCAAAGGACGGCGCCAGGTTCGGCCGGGGATACTCTGATTTACCAGGCTGGGGGCTTTCACCATCTGAACATAATAAAGACGCATGATCAGACCTGTGAAAACAACAGCCGAACCAATGACTAAAAGTATGATGCGAAAAGACGTAATCTTATCCGCCTTTCTCATTACCACTACTCCACAAACGACCTAATCCAATTCCAAATCTTGTTCTGCGCATATTTCCATTTACGGTGCAGACGAGTAATAATTCCCTCACGTGCATTTAAATCTATAGATGAAATGGTGGATTCGCCACGCATTTCTAATCCTTGAACTTTCAATTCCACAGCCGGATAAGCTGGTGGACACAACATCGGCAATTCTTGTTCAACTAATTTGGTAATCCGTTGATAACTTTCCAGCCGATTGATCTGATTATTAACCTCGTGCAAGCTCTCCAACAATTCCATTTTGTCGAAGGATTTATCGGAAATTCGATAGCGAATTTTCTTCTCTTCAATAGAAGACTGCACTGTCAGGATAACAAAACCAAACATCAAAATGAGACAGAAGTACCCTAAAAACAGCCGCACAAAAATGACAAAACTTTCTGCCTCTTTTTTACTGTTGCTTCCACTCATTGATCATCCATAAGTTCAGGTTGATGTCTCTTTAAATCGCTCGAAAACTCTTAACTGGGCACTTCTGCATCGAATGTTCAGTTCTCTTTCCGCCGCACACGGCTTTACTGGTTTTCTCGTAATTATAGTTCCTCGTGATTGCGCCCCGCATCCACATTGCGGCAGACCGGGCGGGCAGATACAGCGGCCACAAAAATCCCGAAAAAGTTCTTTTACTATTCGATGCTCCAATGAATGATAAGACAACACCCCAACCCTCCCGCCGGGATTCAAGCGCTCCAGCGCCGTTTGTAATCCCGTTCTCAATGAATCCAGTTCCTGGTTGACAGCGATCCTGACCGCCTGAAAAGTCTTTGTAGCCGGATGGATACCTTCCTGATGACGGTACTTTTCTGGTATCGCCTGGAGAATGATATCCGCCAGTTCCTGCGTCGTTTCTATCGGTTCTTCCTCCCGCCTTTTCACGATGGCCTTGGCAATTTTTCTCGCAAACCGCTCATCACCATATAGCTTGATGATCCGGCTTAATTCTTGCTCACTCCACGTATGAACCAGCTCTCTCGCGGAGAAGCGCTGCCGCTGATCCATCCGCATATCGAGGGGCCCTCCCCGCATGAAACTGAATCCCCGTTCGGGTTGATCAACTTGAGGTGAAGAAAATCCACAATCGAATAAAAAAGTGTCGGCGCCTTCGAGTCCTTCTTCATCGAGGACTTCGCCGGCTTGTTCAAAACTTTTGCGGTGCAGACTGACTTTAAATCGTGCTTTTTTGAATCGCTTCCGGCAATATTGGATGGCGTCACCATCCCGATCGATACCGATAAGCCAGTCTTCTTCGTTGAATTCTTCCGTGAGCGGTTCACTATGCCCTCCATATCCAATCGTACAATCCACCAACACAACCCCATGACGTTGGGGACGCAGAAGTTCAACCACTTCTGCTACCATGACTGGTTTATGTTCAGTGAGTTTAATGACCATTCATATCTTTCGATTGCGATTGAATTTCCGCTTCCAGATCTTCCAACCTCTTTTGCCCCTTGGCGATCTGCAACACTGCTGGAAACCGTTGAGTCACCATGATGTCATCCATGGCAACTTGATCTTTATAATAAATATAATTCCACAAGGTGACCTTATCCCAATCACCTAATAACAT
>CAZXSQ010000291.1:8405-8977 GCA_964643335.1 uncultured bacterium | reverse complement strand
GCCACCACAATAAGCAATTCAATGAGCGTAAATCCCTGGCGCTTCTCCATAGCATCTTCTCCCACTTATGAAATCGTCTTAACCTATTATAATGCAGATTCTGTCATAGCGGATTTTATCATACTTGCACTTCTGATTTTACTCCATATTTCCTATTGTAATGGAAATTATGTTACAGGCTGGGATGCTAGTTCTACCCTTGGTGGATTGTCTTTGTGGTTTGGTGGTTATTTAAAATTGATTTTTAGTTTTTTATCTTGGTTTTGTGGAATTGATTTGATTCCATGGATCGTTTTCATTTTGTCTTCATCCGGATTACCCACCACTAGGGTATAGATTCCTTCTTTAAAGACTTTGGGGCGGAATGTGTTGCCTTTTTTCCGGACACTGTAGAGGATTTCATTTTGTGACTCGTCGATAACTTGAAAGACTGGATTCTTTATTCCCGATATTTTTATTTCAGGCAGATAAGCAGCAGCTTCACGGCCGTAATTGTCGAACATGCTGATGGTTTTTGGCCAGCCGGGGAATTGATCGTCTTCTTCGGGATTTTGGACATCGACTAACAATCG
>CAZXSQ010000291.1:0-8395 GCA_964643335.1 uncultured bacterium | reverse complement strand
TTGTTCTTCTTTATTCATGCGGACAATGCCGTAGCCCGAGGCTTTGTCATGGAGGGTTTTCAATCGTCCGGGGCGGTTTTTCTTTTCAGGATTACCGATGGCATAGATCGTTACCGGATTGTCCAAACCGTCAAGATACTCGCCAGTATTGGGCAGACCCGGTTCAGGCCTGTTTCTGACCGGGCGGCCTTCCTCATCGGGGCGCCAGGAGCGTGGGTAACCGGCGGCGATGGAGGGGACACAGAAGGAATAGCAGGCGTCGTTGAATTCATCGATTCCATGATGCACGATAGAAGCCAGGTGCTGGTCGCCCGCCAGATGGAGGGCGAACGCTTTTCTGATTTCTCTCAGCGCCCGTGCCCGGCCGGATTGCGGCCAGCCGTTTGAATCGAGGTCGGCCACCAGGTACATTTGTTCGCGGCCGTGATAATTGGCAATGTTGCAAAAGATGGTTTGTGACAGGACGATTTTCATATCTGCGCTTTCCCAATCCTCCGCCCAATGGCGCAGGAATTTCAATTGACGGCCGCCGAGCAGTTTCAAGCCGGGTTTGTCAACAGAACTTGGATCGAAGTCAGGGTCTTTGACATGGTCGGGGCGCCCCGGCCAGGTTGCCACTGTGTCTTCCGGCCCTGATTTGAACATCCGGTCGGCGATGACGGCAAAACTAATTCGCCCGTATAGCATATCGCCGTAATAAACCGTAATGCCTTGTTTGATGGGCGTGGGATCGAATGGATCGGCAAGATGCCCGGTTTGGGTTCGGTGGACGACATTCACGAAGTCCGGATGCATGACATAGCCGCCCCGCTCATGATGTTCCAAGGTGACCGGGTTTCCGTCATTGCCCCAGATATTGCCCTGATAGACGTCATGGTCATCGGGAATGCATATGCTGACTCGGTCGCGCATCAAATCACCAAAAGCCCAGCCGAGCATATACCATTTACGCAGATAATTGAGTATGGCGCGGCCGGCAGGCTTTCGATAAATTCCATATCCGCCTACGCCTTCGTAAATTTGATCGCCAGAGAAGAAGAGAACGTCCGGATCATGTATGCCGACATTGCGGACAATTTCCCGATTGGGAAACCCATAATCGGTGTTGCCAGTGAATCCAGCAATAATGACTGGACGGTCAACCGGATTGCGCCGAATTGTTCCAGTCCAATAATAAGCTTTTACTTCACCATTTTTATTGCCTAATTTATACATCAGGCGATACGGAGTATCTTGTTTGTCATCCCAATTTTCAATGCGGAAGACCGCCGTCCTCGCTGCTGAATGTATCGGTTCTTCCGCAATGGTTTGCCAGGTGTTGTTTTTCTTGAACTGAAGAGTGACGGTTTGGGAATCTTTTTCGCCAATTGGGGGCATTTGGGCGCTTATTTTGAGAACGTTCCGGTTCAAGGTGTGCATCGCCCAGAGAATCGGACCGAATGTTTGATCCTCATGGGCATCGATTTTATCGCCGTGTATTTTCCAATCTTTGAACCAAAAGCGATCGGCGTTTTTCTGGCCGGGTTTTACATTGTGGTTTTGAACCAAGGCGATATTGCCTGCGATGCGTTTCGCCGGGAGTTTATCCGTTTGGAGGGATGCAATCGACTCTCCATTTTCGGTATTGACTGCTTTGAATATCAACCGGTAACCATTATCAATCGGGAGTCCTTTCAGGATCAGTAAAAGTTTGTCCATTGAGGGTTTTGTTTTCAATAATTCAACCGCTTTGCCGATGAATACTCGGCCGTCGCTGCCAATGCCGGCATTGATGCCTGTTCCGTAGAAACATCTGGCGCGATAGTCATCGATTTCATCGTGAATTCCTACACGAAACCCCACGGAGCCTGCTTGTTTGCCGTCTTCAATCATGCCGCAGTGGATTGAAATTTCAAAAGGTTTGTTTTCTTCATTCAACTGGTGAGTGAGTATATGGATATTGCGATCCCCCCCTCCGATGATGCATTCCACTCTTCCATCTGTGACTCTCCAGTCTTCCATCGGATTGGCCCAGTATTCCGGTCCAATCCACACCCGATCAAAGGTATGCTGCCATTGGCTTTGAAATTCGGAGGCATTTACATAAGCAATTGAGTTTAGTAAAAGAATGACAATCAAGTTTGATATTCTACGCATTGATCAACTCCCTTTAATTTAGTATTGGTATCCGTTTCATTGTGTACTTTATTATGCTTTGGATTCAGATTGAATGGTATTCAGTATTAATACCTTATCTAAATTCAGAGTGTTATGAGAATATCTCTTGTAATGCCTGGTTTACAGGTGTCAGTTTGACAGGGTGTGATTCACAAATGCGTGTGCTGTCTAAAGAAACATCCGCCGGGCGAGGGTAGCCGGTGTCCATTTCACTCAGTTTGACTTCTTTGATTTTAGAGGCATCGTATCCCCTTAGTTCGGCAAAGCGGTGTCCGAATTCCACACGCGACATACGTTCTGGCCCTCCTATGTGGTAGATTTTGAGTGAGCCCACACGTTGGATCAAAGCCTGTACTGCTTGAGCGACATCCTTGACATAAACCGGTGTGCGGAACTCGTCACGAAACAGTGGTACAGGGTCTTTTTCTTGGAAACTGGCATCCATCCATTGGACGAAAGAGGGTCTTCCTTTTGTGAGTTCAGGTCCGTACATGAGTGCCGGGCGAAGAATCACGTGGTTATGCCAGCCTTTTTGAACCGCTTGCTCGGCGAGTTGTTTGGTTTTGCCATAGTAGCTGATTGGATTGAGTTCGGCTTGTTCACTATAGGGTGCGTGTTCACCATCAAAAACCAGATCGGTTGAGATGTAGATGAACAGGATATCTTTACTGGATAGTTGTTTAAGGAGTTTCTTCGTACCCGTCACATTGACGGCTTGAGCTTTTTCATGGGACGATTCGCATTCGGCTCCATTTGACAGAGCGGCGGCATGGACAACCACTTCCGGTTGAAACTCCTTGAAACAGGTATCGATGGTTGAAGGGTGTAGAAAGTTCAGGCGGATCGCTTTGCATCGGGGGATGTTGACTCTTTTTGCTGCGTAGGTGAATGCCACGTCGTGAACCTTACTCAGGGCAGTAGCCAAAACTCGCCCTAAAAATCCACTTCCCCCTGTAACCAGAATTTTCTTTTTTTCCGCAATGTGAAGCATTTTTATCCCCTTATATAAACGTAGTTATTTTTATTTTCCAATTTTTTTGGCTTCTTCCCATAATGCATCCATTTCTTCCAAAGAGGCATCTTCTAAAGATTTATTTTGATTCTTCATGGTCTTTTCGATATAGAGAAATCTTCTCATGAACTTTCTGTTGGTTTGTTTGAGCGCTTCTTCGGGATCCACATGAATATAGCGTGAGATGTTGACCAAGGCAAAGAGGAGATCGCCGAATTCTTCTTTCATTCTCTCGAACTGTTCGGGCGGTTCGCGAACCGCCCCTACTTCCGGATTTGTTTGAGACGCATTGATTTCGTAACGGAATTCATGCCATTCTTCTTCGAATTTGTCATAGACTTCGCCGATTTTTTCCCAATCGAAGCCCACACGGGAGGCCCTCTCTTGAATCTGGCAGGCCTGCATCAGGGCGGGGAGCATACCGGGAATGCCTTCCAGAATGGATTGCCGTTCGGGTTTTTCTTTCTTTTTATCCGACTCCCAATTGCGAAGTACTTCTTCAGCGGAATGGGCTTCGCGGTCACCGAAGACATGCGGATGCCTGGCAATCAATTTTTCGCAAATCGTGTTCAATACATCGAGAATTGTAAAGCGTTTTTCTTCTTGCCCAATTTGGGCATGGAAAACGGCCTGGAGGAGAACATCGCCGCATTCTTCGATCAAAGCCTTATCGTCCTTATCATCGATGCTTTCGACTAATTCGTAAGCTTCTTCTATCATGTATTTTTTCAGAGTGTCGTGAGTTTGTTTTTTATCCCAGGGGCATCCATCCGGTGCTCTTAACTTCGACATGATCTGGACAAGATGGAGGAATTGTTCGGCTATGAGATGATTCTTCTTCTCCATATTATTTCCTTTTTCATTTTTCTCGTGAGACTGAATATGTTATAATGCACTATAGCATCGGGTATTTAAAAATCTGAGGTTGAGTGAAATGAAGCAGAATAAACATATGGTTTTGGTGACCGGTATTCTAGTTTTGTTTTTGTGCGGACTTACCGGTATTGCGTTTGCGGATCTGATATTGTTTCATAATGGTGATTTTCTAATCGGCGATGCGAACGAGATGAAGAACGGCGATGTTATTTTGACCGCTGATGGGGTGCAAAAAGTATTCAAATCCATACAGGTGAAAGATATTATTTTTGGGGCGACATCACCGGTTTCTATTCCTGGTGCTTCCAATGCCATTGCAGACGCTTCAATTTTACCAATCACGTTGGATATTACCCATCGGAAAGAAATGACCAATCATGATGGGCGTAAATTTATTGTGGATTGTCAGGATGGATTTGAAATTCCTTTTGTGAATTTGTATCCAAAAACCTATTCATTTTTCAACCGGAGGGGATCGAAACTGCGCGCCGGTTTAGTCAATAACACTACGCAGGAATTAAATGGGGCAACGTTTCGTGTCTTTTTTTATGATAACCAGGATAAACTGATGGTGACTAAGGATTTTTATATTTTGAGATTGCGGCCAACCACACAAACAAGAAGGATGCGGATCTTTGAAGTCGATATGGTGGATGTTCCATATGAACGCGTGCGCCGCATGCGGGTTGTAGAGCGGTTTTAAAATCGCTAGTTTTTTGGAAGGTGGATGGTAAAGGTGCTGCCTACTTTGGGAGTGCTTTCAACGGTGACGGTGCCTTGATGAGTTCTGGCAATGTGTTTAACGATAGACAGCCCAAGGCCCGTTCCTCCCATTTGACGGCTTCTGGCCTTGTCGACACGGTAAAACCGTTCAAATATTCGGGATAAATGTTCCTCTTCTATACCGCATCCCTGATCATGAACACTGATGGATATCTCATTATTACGTTCGGCCGCTTCCAAACGAATAGTCTTCCCGGTTTCGCTGTATTTAATTGCATTGTCAATTAAGTTGACCACGGCTTGCTCAAGAAGAGGCGAATTGATTTTTGCCGTTAAATGGTCGGGGCAATCCAGTTCCATTTGAATTTGTTTTGCTTTTGCCTTGTCTTCACAGTCTTCCACAGCAAATCTGAGCACCCTTTTCAATTGTTCACTTTTCAATGGGATTTTTTGAGTGCTGGAATCTTGCTCGATTCGGGAAAGACTTAGTAAATCTTCAATGATGGCATTTAAACGATCGGTTTGTTTTGCGATGATATGGAGGAACCGTTCTGCATCTTCTTCGTCTTTTATGGCGCCTTCGAGCAGAGTTTCCACAAAACCTTTGATGGAGGTGATGGGGGTTTTCAACTCATGTGAGACATTGGCGACAAAGTCGCTTCTGAGTTTTTCAAGCCGGCGTATATGGGTGACATCGTTGAAAACAATCACACCGCCTACGTTGTTTCCTGCTGCATCTCTTAGCGCGGCGCCATGGACATGAAGATAGCGTTCGTTGGTGTCTCTTAAGACAATTTCATTTTCAATAGGTTGATCACTAGATAATGTTTCCATGATCAGTTGATGCAAATCGACATTTCTGACGATTTCCTGGATATGTTTACCATCAGCGTCTGAAGGGAAAATATTGAATATTTTGGAGGCTGCTTGATTTAAATTAATGACATTGCCTTCATTATCAACAGCTAAAACGCCTTCCACCATGCTGGAGAGGATGGCTTCATGTTCGTTTCTTTGTTGTACAACGGTACGGATTCTTTCGTCCAATTCCGAGGCCATTTTGTTCATGGCTTCGGCTAGACTGCCGATCTCTTCCGTGTCAGGAATGGGCAAACGGTGTTCTAATTCACCATGAGCAAAATACTCGGACACTTGTTTCATTTTTTCCAGCGGCTTGCTGATCCGCCTGGACATGAAAAGACTCATGATCACTGCTAGGATAGCGATAACGATTACCCCCAGTCCGATTTGTGCAAAAATTTTCCGAAGGCTTTGTTCAACCGAGTAAACTGGAAACGAAGTGCGAATGACCCCGATTAATTCTCCCTTTGGTTGAATCGGAACAGCCACGTATTTCATATATTTTTTAAGCGTATCACTGTATCGTGTTGAAATGCCGACATGGCCATTGTATGCTTCTTGGATTTCAGGGCGGCCGGCATGGTTTTCCATTTCTTCCGGATTATGATCAGATTCACCGACCACTGTACCATTGGGGAGGATTACTGTTATCCGAGTATTTACTTTTTTCCCCAAGGTTTTGCATTTTGAGTCAATCCACTCATATTGTTTATTTTCCAGAGGGGCTGAAATCTGGTTTTTAACGAGGCGAGCTCTGGCTTCCAGTTCTGATTCTGCTTGTTTATTGGAAAATTCTTGAAGAGATTGGGTGAAATACCAGGTGATGGATAATAAAGCGATAAATGTAATAATGATATAAGAAGGAAATAATTGCCATAAGAGCCGTTTGCGTGGCATGGATCACTCCTTCAATCTGTAGCCGACACCACGTACGGTTTCGATATATTGTCCGTAAGGTCCCAGTTTTTTTCGTAATCCGACGATTTGAACATCGACGGAACGGTCAGTAACGGGATAATCGTCGCCGCGTACCGCTTCAATAATTTGATTGCGTGTAAATACCCAGCCGGGTCTTTGACCCAACAAACAGAGAACCTGAAACTCGGTGAATGTCAGATCAATGGGTTTTCCTTCCATCAGCACTTCATGACGGCCTGGATTAATTACAATATTATGAAATTGAATGATATCGCCTTTTTGAGAAGTGGTTTCCAGGTGCCGCCGGAGAACCGCTCTAACCCGGGCAATCAACACTTTGGGACTGAACGGCTTGGTTATGTAGTCATCCGCTCCCATTTCCAATCCTTTTACGATGTCCGATTCTTCTCCCTTTGCGGTCAGCATAATAATGGGAATATTTTGGGTTTGAGGATTCGTTTTTAGTATTTTGCATACATCGAGACCGTCCAAACCGGGTAGCATGAGATCCAAAACAAGCAAATCCGGCATGATTGTGCAAGTTTTGTTGAGTGAATCTTCACCGGTTTCCACGCAGGTGACGTCAAAACCGTTTTTGATCAAATTATACTCTACAAGTTCCAGGATGTCTTTCTCATCTTCGATGACGAGTATGTGCTTTTTGCTCATTTTTTTAACCCAATGTAAATATTTTTTTAACCCATCGTAAATAGTATGCAAACACACCATAAAGTCTATACAAACAAGGCAATTTGACAAGTTTTAATATAAATCGCCGGGATCACAATAAAGGACACAACGCAAGTTTTGCGGCATGGGTATGGTTTTGTTTTTTGGGTCATATTCATCTAGACGCCGATTTGTAAGTATAAACTATAGAGGGGCTTATGTTAAGTTCTTTATGGTCTTGAGGGCATTGAATAGAAGCAAATAAAAAGCGATAAATGGTTTTCTGCAAAAATGTATCGATGAAAATTTACAAAAAACTAACATAAGCGATTTAACGATTGATAGTGGTTGATTCTTAATTACACTGATATTCAATATGGAAAACCCGATAAGATTTCCTTCTGCATCAACTCGTTCCATGACCTGATCATTTTCCGTTTCTCGAAAATATCCCTCCTTTTCATCGAAGAAGACTTTTAAATAATCACCTTCCTTATCATACAAAAGTTTCAGGCGTTTTCTCTCCATTTGATCTGTCCCTCTAATTCCAAAAAAGAGTCAGTTCCTGTTGTCGCAATTTCTAATCAAGCCAAGACGCTCTTCGATTTTATAAAATTGTGCCTTCTTAGATTTCTCGATATATTGATTGTTTCTCTAATCAGTGTTAAACGTAATAAATTGAGGAAGTTTATATGGTAAATTTATAATTTCTCTTGATAATTGCAAAAATATGATGGATAATAGATTTAAAGTTTCATTCTAGATATAACCGAGGGTCAAAATGCCATTCCCTGATGTTAAAAGAGTGATCTATAAAAAAATCCTTTGGATCGGGTAATTTGCCAAGTAAGATTCCAACAATCTTGAAAATTGAAACTGATTTACCTGCAGAATTTCAAGATAGGATAAGAGATCATTTTCCCAATTATTCAGAATCTCCTGAGTTAAATGTCGACATACCAATCGATATTCAGGGAGAATTCCCAAAGGAGTTATTTTACAGTTTTCAAAAAAAACTGTAAAATTTTGAATTTATCTCAGAAGATGGTATCTGGAAAATTAATTTGACTAGAACCTTTATTGCATTATCTTGTACTGATGGTACGGCAAAAAGTCAAAAATTGTGTGGTGCGGACATTCTGTCTGCACAATATACATTGATAAATTGTAAGTGTTCAC
>CAZXSQ010000290.1:0-9049 GCA_964643335.1 uncultured bacterium | reverse complement strand
AATAGGGTGCCGATTTATTCCGAAATCAGCTGCCGATTTACTCCGAAATATGCAGATACGCTGCGAGATAGGAGGGGTACACCGCTTGATGGCCTCATCCAAACAAGTCCAATCCGCGGCCATAAAAATAATATTATTGCGGTGATGAAGGTTTCGACTGACATCACCGATCTAAAGCAGCTCCAACAACGGTTGAACCAGAACCGTGAAAGGTACCAACGTTTGTTTGAGTCTGTTCCTTGTTATATTTCTGTTCAAAATAAACAATGTCAAATTTTAGAAGCCAACCGACGCTTCAAACAGGAGTTCGGTGACCGTATAGGTGATTATTGTTATCGGGTATGTAAAAATCGGGAAGAGCCTTGTAATCACTGTCCAGTTGCTCAAACGTTTAGAGACGGGCACGTGCATTCCAGTGAAGAAGAAATGCAGACAAGAAAAGGAGAGTCGAGGAACTTAATTGTATATACTGCACCGATTAAGGATGCCCTTGGAACGGTTACCGAGGTTATAAAGATGTCTACCGATATTACAGAGGTGAAAAACCTCCAGCGGCACCTGGTTTCTTTAGGTGAAATGGTTGCTTTGGTAAGTCATAATATTAAAGATATATTAGGTGGTATGTCAGGTGGCCTGTATATAGCCAAATCCGGGATGAAACAAGAAAATTTGAATCGGAGCCGCAACGGCTTGAGGATCATGGAAAAAACTATCCACCGTATCTCTGATCAAGTGCGGGATATTCTGTTTTACACCAAAAAGCGGGTTCCAGACCGTGTGAAGATTTCACCAAAAGAGCTGATCCAGGATGTCACTCAACTTTACCGTGAAAAAGCCAGATCCTATGGCATAACAATTGAAGAAGAAGTGCAATGTCATGTGGCACAATTTATGGCTGATCCAAGCGCCCTTCATTTCGCACTGTGCAATTTGGTTTCAAATGCGATAGATGCTTGCAAAGAAGATCAAAGAAAGCCTAACCACCGAGTCAAACTTTCAGTGACCACTGATAAGGGGGATATAAGATTCGAAGTCTCCGACAACGGTTGTGGGATGTCCAACGAAGTGAAATCGCATATTTTTGAACAATTCTTCTCGACCAAAGGAGTAGAGGGCACAGGAATTGGTTTGTTGGTGGTGCAGAAAATCGTTCAGGAACACGGCGGGAAAATTACTTTTCACTCAGAATATGGGCAGGATACCACCTTTACTTTATTTTTCCCTTTGACTTTGAATTCGCTTGAGGAAGAAACGATCTCAACTGGCGCTCAGTGAAAAGAGCACGGGTGAGTGGCAGTCAAATACACCCTGTCTAAGCATCAAGAAGATTGTGATCAAGATTTTCCGGTAAAAATCCGATTAAACTCTAGATTATATAATAAAACTTTGATATAATAATTATGAAATATAAGTACCAGGAAAAATTCGAAATCGCGAAGGAGGATTACCATGGCGAATAAAATGTTGATTTTTTGCGGTTCGGATGATCCCAACAAAGCCTTTCCACCATTTATGTTGGGGTCAGGTGCTCTGGCCACTGATATGGAGTTAACCATGTTTTTTACACTCGGAGGCTTGAATATAGTGTGTAAAGGAGGGGCAGAGAAAATACAACTTCCTGGTGCACCCAAATCCCTACCTGAATTTCTTGAAGATGTTCAAAACGCAGAAGCCAAAATGATCGCTTGTTCAGCAGCATTTCCAATCATTGGAATCAGTGAGAACGACCTGATTGATGGGGTTGAATGCGGAGGAGTGGCCTCGTTCGTGATTGAGGCTGAGGAAGCTAATACAGTATTGACATTCTGTTAGATGAACAAAATAGACAATTGATTTTGGACGAGAACCAAATATTAAAAAGGAGATGAAATCATGCCAGAAGTTGATATGCAAACAATTGACGTGAGTAAAGTAGTGGATGCACGAGGGAGTGCGTGTCCGGGGCCACTCCTTGAGGCGAAAAAAGCGATTGGGACTGTATCGGTGGGACAAACCATCGAAGTGATGTCCGGTGATCCATCAACAAAGAGTGATTTGCCGAAGTGGGCGGCGAAGGTTGGACATGAGTTTGTTGGAATCCTTGAAGGTGAGGGATACGATCGTTTATTCATAACCCGCGGTAAATAAGCAATGATGCACACCATTTCAATATAAGGTGCTCACTAACCATTCGAAAGTGGGGTAGAATAATTGTGCCTGAACAAGTAACGGACAAACCAACGATTCTGATCCTCGCAACTGAATCTTGTGCCTATCCCGGTGCGGATAATGTAGGACAGATTCATGCTGAATACCCTGCAAATGCCTACATTATATGTGTACCAGCCCCTGTCATATTTCCAGAAGATTTTTACTTGCGGTGTTTTCGAAAGGGAATTGACGGAATCATTGTTATGAGCTGTGGACATGAATGCCCTTACGAAGGAGCCTATAAACGATTATCTGAACGAATAGCTCAAGTCCATCAGTTAATGAAAAATCAAAATCTTGATACGAACCGGTTAAGACTTTGTGCAATTTGCACGGTGTGTTCACGTGCTTTTCTCAAAGAAGTACATCAAATGAATGATCTTTTGTCTCAAGTTTCTGTCTCTTCCCAGACCGAGGTTTGAATAATGCAGACTGTATGATCTCAGTAGGAGATTCGTGTAAACCAAAAGAGAGTGGGAGGAAAATGAACTCAAAAGAAATAAGGACGGATGTTCTGATAATCGGCGGTGGAATCGCGGGACTGCAAGCGGCTCTCGATTTAGCGGATCAGGATTTTCAGGTCATTATTGTAGAGAAAGAAGCAAGCATCGGTGGGAAAATGATTGGACTTAGCAAGGTGTTTCCTACACTGGATTGTTCCAGCTGTATTTGTACACCGCGTATGGCCGCTGCTGCTCACCATGATAACATCACGATTATGACTTATGCAGAAATAGAACAAGTTCAACATATGAATGGTCATATCGAGGCTTCTGTGCTTCAAAAACCCCGGTATGTCAAAGAAGCCGATTGCACTGGCTGCCGCCTTTGTGAATATGCCTGCCCGATCGATCTTCCCGACGAGTTTGATGGGAATCTGGGTGTAAGAAAAGCGATCTATGTTCCTTTCTCCAATGCAATTCCCCAAGTTGCACTCATTGACATAGACAATTGTATTCTGTGCGGGCTTTGTGAAAAAGCGTGCCCAACCCATGCCATAGACTTTCTTCAGGAAACAGAAACCATGACTATTCATGCGGGGGCGGTCATACTCGCAACCGGCTACCGGCTAAGCTCCATAGGAGCCAAAGCAGAATACGGTGGCGGACGGTTGCACAATGTGCTGGGACCTTTGCAAGTGGAACGTCTTTTGGCTCCACATGGTCCTTATGGCCGGGTACTGCGCCCTTCTGATGGTAAAATCCCCGATTCGGTGGCTTATGTCCAATGTGCCGGTTCACGCGATCTGAGTTTGGGAGTTTCGTATTGTTCACGCGTTTGCTGCATGTATGCTATCAAACAGGCAATGCTTCTTTCGGGAGCCCTGCCGATGATTGAGGTGACTATTTATTACATGGACATTCGTGCTTTTGGTAAAGGATTTGAAGAGTTCTATCAAAACGCCAAAGCGATGGGGATTGAATTTGTGAAAGCCAAAGTTGCCAAAATCACAGAAGACGAAGAGGAAAATCCGATTGTGCGAATCGAAGTGATGGAAGAGGACGGCCGGGTTGAGGAAAGAAAACATGATATGGTGGTTTTATCATTGGGGATGCTGCCGGGTTGGGACGGAGACGGCGTTGTTCCTTTGTGTGCAGCGGAGGATGGTTTTGTCCGCACTCCTCAAGCCAAATTGGCGCCATGCCGCACCGAAGAAGAAGGTATATTCGTTGCGGGTACAGCGGCCGGCCCCAAAGATATTCCCGATTCGATCATTGAAGCCAGTGCGGCCGCGATGGAGGCGGCAAATTACTTATATCAACACGGTTATAAAAGCAAAGAGCCTGAAAAAGAAGAGAACGGATCAGTGCAAGAGGTGGCCCTTTCTACCTCACAGGGAGCATGAGCATTATGAGGAATCAGGAATTCCAAGTGGTTAATTCAAAATTGAATGATAACCCTTCCCGGATTGGAGTCTATATCTGTCACTGCGGTGGAAATATTTCCGATACCGTTAATGTCGAAAAGGTAGTCGAAGCAGTTTCACAGTTACCGAATGTCGTGGTGGCACGGGATAACATGTTCATGTGTTCTGATCCCGGGCAGAATATGATTAGCGAAGACATCCGAAAAGAACACCTGAATCGCGTTGTGGTTGCTGCTTGCTCGCCAAGTCTTCATGAGTTGACATTCCGCCTGACTTTGGCACGTTCGGGTTTAAATCCGTATCTATATGAACACTGCAATATACGGGAACAAGTCAGCTGGGTAAGTAAATCGGATCCAGATGGCGCCACAGATAAGGCGATACGGTTAGCAGCCGCGGGGATAGCAAAAGCCAGGCTTTTGCATCCTTTAGAACCTATTCGAGTGGATGCGGTGCAGCATGTCGTGGTGGTGGGCGGCGGAATAAGCGGACTGCGCAGTGCTCGCGATCTATCCCGGCGGGGATTAACAGTGACCCTACTGGAACGCTCACCTTTTCTGGGAGGCCGCATGGCTCAGTTGGAAAACGTTTACCCTACACAGGAAAATGCACGTGATCTCCTTCAGAGTCTTTTAGCTGAAGTGGACAAAGACCCTGATATTACAGTTTATACACTAGCCGAGCTCACTGAAGTATCCGGTTATATTGGTAATTTCGAAATGAAAGTTTCATTGCATCCCCGTGGAATTACTGAGGATTTTGATCTGCAAAAGATTTCTGAAGTAATTGATTGTTGCCCGGAAAGTACTGAAAACGAATTTGACTACGGACTGACCTCGCGTAAAGCAATTTATTTGCCCTATCCCAACTGTTATCCTCCTCTTCCAGCGATTGACTGGAATACATGTACACGCTGTGGTGAGTGTGCCAATGCGGTTGAGGGCAATAGTATTGTGTTGGATCCCACCTCTCAGGAAATCGAACTGAACGCCGGTGCAATTATACTCGCTACCGGTTATGAGAACTACCAGCCGCGACAGAGTGAATATGGTTATGCTGAGTATCCGGAAGTGATTACCCTTCCACAGCTCATACGTCTGTTAGATGAAGAAGGACCAACTCAAGGCCGGCTTCAGCTTAATGGAAAACCTGTCAAAAACGTATGTATGATTCATTGTGTAGGCAGCCGGCAGCGGGAAGGGATTCACAAACCTGGACCGAATGGGCAGCTCAACCAATATTGTTCTCGAGTGTGCTGTACAGCCACTTTGCAAGCAGCCATTGAAATTCGTGATCGGTTTCCTAATGTCAATGTTTACGAGGTATATCAAGATATCCGAACCTATGGTAGAGGTCATGAAGACTTTTACCAAAATGCTTCAGAGCAAGGTGTACTTTTTCTGCGCTATGCAGCAGAGGAACCACCCATGGTTACGAAAATCGATAATTCAAATGGTTCTCCCCTGATGGTCAAGGTAAAAGATTATCTTACGTTTGGAGAGGAGATTGAAGTTCCGGCTGATTTGGTCGTGCTTTCAACCGGAATCATGCCCCGTGATATCAGCAACCTTATAGAAATTCTCAAACTGCCCAGAAGTGCAGATGGTTTCTTGCAAGAGGTTCATCCAAAACTTCGTCCGGTGGAATTAGCGGTGAACGGGATATTTATCGCCGGGACGTGCCAGGCGCCTATGGATATCACAGAAAGCTGTGCTGCTTCCTCGGCTGCTGCCTCTAAAACTTCAACCATCCTTTCCAAGGGCTACATCGAACTCGATCCGTTCGTCGCTCGTGTAGATCCACAACGATGTGAAGGGGAAGCCAAGTGTGTAGAAGAATGCAAATTTACCCATGCTATCTCGCTGATTGAACGAGAGGTGGACGGGGAAAAGATGAAACAAGCTCAAGTAAATCCTGCTTTATGCCGGGGGGGCGGGATGTGTGTTGCCGTTTGCCCGCATGGAGCGATCCAAGTGGATGGTTGGCAGCTGGATCAGTTTGAGTTAATGATTGATGCTATTACAGGTGAATATTGATGAAACAAGAGAAAAAAAAGAACAAAGAAAAAAAACCGATTCAAGTTCTTCGTGAACGACGTGGTGGTGGTCGCAAGGAACTCATTGAATTAAACCGCAAGCAAACAAAGATTCGTAAAAAACTGCTTGATTCACTCAAAGAAGGCCCAAAAACTATTCCTGAAGTGTCCAGCGCAACTGGAATTCCAACCCATGAAACCCTTTGGTACATGGTAGGTTTGAAGAAATACGGTCAAATTATCGAAGGAAATGAACAGGATGGGTATTATGAATATGCCCTGAAGGAGGAAGAAAATTGAGTGCACAGGTTGATCCGCAACTGCGGCAGGAAATTTCACTTTTCGGCGGTGAGAATGTAGATAAATGTTTTAATTGTGGAAACTGCACAGCAATTTGTCCTTTATCACGTGACTCTACTGTATTTCCACGAAAGATTGTCCGGTATCTTCAACTAGGCTTAAAGGAGAAAGTCGCCGAATCTTCCGAACCGTGGCTATGTTATTATTGCGGTGAATGTTCAGAAACCTGTCCTCGTGATGCTAGTCCCGGCGAGTTGATGATGGCCACTCGGCGGTACTTGATTTCACAGTATGATTGGACCGGCTTATCAAGACGATTGTACCTTTCCAAAGCGTGGGAATTCGGGGCACTCTTGATAGTAGCCTTGTTTGTGGTGGTTTTATTCATCCTTTCCGGTTCCTTTACCGCTGAAAGAATGGTGACGTCCCATGTGTCCTTAAATACATTTGCCCCGGTCGAATGGATTCATTATAGCGACCTGGCTCTCGCCGCTATTTTGTCTTTCCTGCTTCTGTCAAATGCCTACAGAATGTACCGCTTTATTGTAGGCCGTGACAATGAAACACGTATACCAATATGGCTTTATTTTCAAGAATTGAAAACCTTTATTTTACACGGTCTCACTCAAATTCGATGGCGGGAATGTGAAAAAACAACTCAATGGCTCAAGCATTTGTTGCTCGTCACCGCTTATGGAACCATGTTTATACTTGTTGTGTTGTTTTTGCCGTGGTTTCAAATGGACACAGCTGAATTCAGTTGGACCAGTTTATTAGGATACTATGCAACATTCATAATCCTTTATGTAACCGGTGATGCTATGCTCAGCCGATTCAAAAAGAAGGAGGAAATTCACAAATATTCCCATCTTTCCGATTGGATGTTCTTAATTCTGCTGTTTCTTACGGCATTAACTGGAATCCTGCTGCATTTGTTTCGGATTTTTGATTTTCCACTTCCGGCCTATTATATGTATGTGATACATCTCGCGATTGCCGTCCCCATGTTGATAGTGGAAGTTCCATTCAGTAAATGGGCACATTTGTTGTATCGGCCATTAGCAATTTACTTAATTACTGTGAAAGAGAGAGCAAGGCCGCTTGTTTTCATTGAAAAAGAGAACAGCTTGGCTACTTCGTCAAGCTAAAGATCATATTTTTTCGGAGAGAATTCGCTCGTTTTTGTACTGAACGATCCAATGCAATGGATACCCAGTGTTTCTTCATTTAGGATGCTTTTTCCATTTGATTAAGGCGGTTCTGTTTCACTTCCCGAATCACGGATTTACGTGGGCGGGCTTTAATCTGACGTTCTTTTCTCAATTCTTTTAGAAAGTTTTTTACGAGGGATGGAGATAAAAGATAATAACAGCGTAACGGCCCGTTGGAATAAGAGTCGATCAAATTCCCTTTCTTAAGAGTGGCTAAATGTTGAGATAAATTGGGTTGAGAAATATCGACAATTTCTTGAACATCTTGAACGCATTTGGCACCGTTGCATAATTCTTCCAATATGGTTAACCGTACAGGATGGGCCATGGCTTTTAAAAGAGCAGCCATTTCTTTCAACTCATCGGGTTGCTTTTTTTGGGTCATCTTATTACCTCATTCGATTTTGAGATTATTGCATAAGTTTATCTTAATATAATTTGATTTGCAAGTTTGGATTACATATTTAATTCATTTTAACACTTAAAATTTTTATGTGGAGGATTAATGAATGTATCATTTTCACAGTGTATGTTGCTGGAAAGAGAAAAAAATTGGAATCATCGAATCGAACAGCAATGAAAAGATTACGGTCGCGACGCCTCCTGAATTTGGAGGTCCCCCGAATTACTGGTCCCCCGAACAACTATTTGTTGCTTCTATTGGAAGTTGCTTGATGAGCACGTTTCTATTTTTTGTTGAACGCATGAACATTCAACTTCTAACCTACCATAGTAAGACGGAAGCGGTTCTGGAGAAGACTCGGGATGGCCTTCGATTTACCAAAGCGTATGTTGATATGTTCATTGAAGTCAAGGAGCAATCTGAAATCCCTCAGATTCGTAATCTGAAATCCAAATTGGAAAAATTTTGTCCTGTCTCCGCCTCTCTCAATTTTCCAATCACGCTGGAATTAAAAGTAAACGAATCCTCACAATAATGTAATCAATCTTAAAACGCATGAATATAGCCATGTGTATTGGTTTTAATTTTCAGAAATCAACTGCGTCTCCGGATTTAACAACAACTCAATCCCTTCCAGCCAGTGGTGGAGAAATTGGTTTCTTTGATCTGCTTTTTCCGGTAGAAGCCAATAATTAAGTCCGAGAACCTTGTGGCTGTTTTGGCATTGAACAAAGTAATAGTGGTCATTAATGTCTATCTCGCAATGGGGTAATTGTCCGGAAAGCCATTCCTTAATCGCGCGATACAATTCAAATCGGTTTTTTAGTTTCAGAAATATTTGCATCCCGTGATGGGACATCGTTTGCGCTTCATAGACCATAAGAACGATTTCAAGCAGGGTATTGATTTCTTCAATATAATCGCCTTGCTTTGCTTTTATTCTGAAGGAAGATTTGTGTAAGGTGTCAATAAAATTTCTTGTTAGGATTTCATCAACCGTTTGATTGAAGTGATCTATATTGACAGCAATCAACGCGTCCAGG
>CAZXSQ010000289.1:1464-9081 GCA_964643335.1 uncultured bacterium | reverse complement strand
ACACTTGGCAAACTTCCTGAACCGGAAGTTACCCATAGATTTTTTTGACGAGGCCAAAATTCTTGGAGGGTATATGATAATGAACGACAAGTATTTACTTACCTTTTTTTCATTGTTTTTGCTTTTAATCTTTGCAATCCCGAATTCCTTGTCACAAAGTGTAACGGTTAACAGCAGTGGTGGTGCGGATTACACGTCTGTTTCAACCGCGCAGGATGCCGTATCTTCCAATGCGGAAGAACCGAACACGATCACCATCACCGGCGGCGGCCCATATGAAGAAATACTGATTATCGATACCCCGGTTACTATCCGAGGAGAATCCGAAGAGGATCGTCCGATCATTCTCATTCAACGGAACGGAAGTGTATCCGGACGTGAAGATGACGGGATCGCCAATTCCGCCGCCGTGGATATGGCTTTTGAAAATTTGATCTTTCTTCCTTCTGTGAACGATCCTCCTCAGGACGATGGTTTTGATATACGGCCACTAAGCGATAATGATGATTTTTCCGTCACCTTACGGAACGTTTTAATCACTTCCAATAATGGTGCGAATCAGCCTCTTTCCACCGATGGAAGGGAGTTAATGGATTTCACAGGCGCCACGATGTTCGGCGATGACGGTTTTCAAATTCTTTCGACTTTTGCGGGAATACCAAGTGGCACGATAAACGCTCTCATTGAAAATGTCATTGTCACCCATATTGATCAAGATGGAAACGTGGATTCATTAGGATCAGGGAATGATAGTTTTATTTTGGGGGGAGAAAATCTCACAGTCACCATGCGCAATGTATATGTTTCCTATGGAGATAAATTTGGTTTTCAACTACTCTCCAATATGACTGCGAATCTCGAAGGAACTCCCTCTGAACCAATAGTCATCGATGGCGGTTTTGGCGGCATTGGATCTACAGGGATTCGTTGCTTTAGCGGAAATCACCAATGGAGTCATGTAACTGTGATGAACACATATAACGGCATTGCAGTAGATTCGGATACAACAGAAAGCATCGAAGCCGATCATATCTTAATTGCCAATACGCAAGATTGGGGATTGAGTTTTATATGGGTTCCTCCCGAAGAAAGAACGTTTACGTTTACGTTTACGGATTCGACTCTGTTTAACAATACCAATACCTTGGTCTTTGATCCAAGCAGCGATTCCAATGCAAACCGTCTTGAGAGAACAACGGTTGAATTGGTGGATTCAGTCATAGCAGGCGGCGACCATGACGATACTTTTTTAATTACCCATATTCCGTCACCGGAACCTGAAGGCTTTACGTTTCCTCATGTGATTCTCGATCACACCGCTGTTGTTCAGGAAGGAGATCATGAAGTCTTCTTTGGCTTTGAAGACGAAGATATTACTCGTACCGATGTTCTAACCTCCGATCCGGAATTTATGTCAACCGATCCTGCTAATGAAGATTTTTTGAAAGTTTCTGCCGATTCATATCGCACCGCCGCATCGGATGGAGGATTTTTAAGCGGTGCGCGTCCATTCGCGGGAGAAGTAAACATCCATCATTGGATGATGTTTTAATTCTACTCTGACATGTTAAACATTACATTTATCTATGAGTTCATCTATGTTCCAAGTTGATAAGAGGGTGCTGTTTATCTTTTTGATAATTGTGGCACTCACTTTTTCATCGTATGCTCTTCTTTATAAATACACAGAGAAAAACGAATTCGACCAGCACCTTAGTTCAATAAAATCACAAAAGGAAGTTTTCGTTCATCTTCATGAAGCAAAGTCATACATAGATTTCTTCACTCAGGGAATCGATCCGCCTGCCGGTTCCAGAGAAGCAATCCCGATTGCCAGGCTCCACTTTGAACTGGGTGAAGCCCTGCTTTCATTAAATGAACCGGAGTATTTGAAAAAAGCACTTTCTCAATATAAAGCCACAGTGCAATGGTTTCCAAAATACAATCATGGCTGGCCTTTTCATCAAATGGGTAAAATCTATGAAAAGTTGAATCAACCAAAATCTGCTATAAAAAATTACCGGTCAGTTTCACAATATGATTTCGGCAACCTTTCCATATTTACCGGTTACCGAATTGCACTTTTACAGTCACGGGAAGGTCAAAACACATTTGAAATTCATCCAATTTATAACTATCTACGTTTTTCTTCACGCGAGGTTTTTCAAGATGTTTTTCCATTTACGAATTCGTTAATAAAAGAAAATGACTATACTCCTTATGTTCAAAGTTTACTTCATTATTCGCAAGGTAAGAAAAATCTTGCGGCTCAAGCAATGAAAACCTATTTGGATTGGAATCCGGAGGACTACAGTGCATTCTATTATCTTGATCTTTTCAATGAAAACTTTACAAAAGATATGTATCCCCAGAGTGGAAACCTTCTAAAATCCTGTTATGCCCCTCTGGGCAAACAATACAATCACCTCGTCCTGGGACATGCCATGTCGTTACTCAGCGATATTTATATTCCTGAATACAAAAAAAATTCAATACAAATTACTGTTCATTTCACGAATTCAAGCAGAACAGCATTTAACTGTCTCATAAAAATGAATGGTCACACCCAAGATTTCAAACTTCCTCTTAAAGAAAAGGTTGAAATTTCAGCATCTTTTCCCATTACTCAAACCAAAAACATCATGGATCTTCATATGACAGTCAATAAACCTCCCGATCTTGTTGACCGTGATTTTCCTGTGTTCATCCATGTGAATGAACTTCGGGTTTCCCTCATCCCGGTGGAGAGTACGCTGTGATACCGTTAGTCCGCAATTCCATCTTCATGACATTGTTCAATATATTTGGCCGGGCATCTGGATTCATCCGTTATATACTGCTGGTGGGTTTTTTGACAGAACTGAATTTCGGAATTATCACCTTCGCTTTCAGTTTCGGCCGTATAGGCCGGCATTTTATGGACGGCGGCTTGGATAACTTAATATCAAGGGACGGAGCACGAAATTACGAAAAAATTCCTCTGTTTTATATCCATGGATTAGTAATCAAATTTACATTGGCGGTTTTGTTTTTTTCAGGTTCTTTTGTTTATTTACACTACTTTCGTCAGCTTCCTTTCTATGAAATGTTGGTGGTTTATGTTGCATTGATTGGTTCCGCGATGCTCTCATTCACCGGCGTCATCCGCAGTTGTTTTACCGCCATCGAACAGATGCAATTTATTTTTTATACAAATTTACCGGTGCGGTTGTTTTCCATTATTTTGCTTTTTTTAGCGCTTTGGTTTTCACTGCCTTTGGCTTTTGCGGCGGGAGCGGTTTCCATTGAAAATCTTTTATGGTTATTACTTTTGGGCGGGCTTTCTCTCCGCTTTTTTAGCATATCAAATCTACGCTTTTCTTTCTCGGTTGTGCGAAGTATGTTAGCTGAATCCTGGCCGCTCGCCGCCTATGGATTTTTCAACATATTCTATCTGAGCCTTGATGTCTTGATGATTGAATACATCATGGGCGACCGGATACACGTCGCCCCCTATACCTACGCAAGCCAGCTACTGGAAGGCGTCACCATGTTGATCACCGGCTATTTGATCGCCATTTTTCCAGTCCTTTCACGATTACATAATACTGATGAAGCCGCCTATCAACGCCTGTTTCACCAATCAGTGGTTCTTCTGCTGGGCTGCACAATTCCGGTTTCGGTTTTATTGGGACTGTGGTCACACGAATGGATGAATCTGATTAAAGAAACTGGTTCTATTTCAGGAAAAGTCCTAGGTATCCTTTCTGTCAATTTAAACCTTTCTCTTTTGAATACCTTAATGATCGCTGTTTTCACTTCACGCAATCGCCAGCGCTGGCTTGTTCTCTTTACCGGCATGGCGGTTATTATTTCCTTTATCTCGAATTGGTTCTTGATACCAATTTATGCACAGCCCGGTGGGGCTTATGCCACGCTTTTTTCCCAATTTGTTTTGTTTATCACAATGGTTTCGATTGGCAAAAGCCTTTTCACACTTCAGTTCACTTTGCTAAAACCGTTGCTGATCCTTTTTCTATCGATGATATCCGGCTTGATTATACGTATCATCCCAGGAATACCACTTCTTTTGATACCTTTTCTATATGTTGGACTTCTTGCCGGTCTGATTCATGTTACCGGAGTGTTTTCAAAAGAGGAAATTCAGCGCTTTATTAAAGCGTTTAAACGGTAATCCATTTCGGAACTGTTCCAACTTCTTGTATGCCTTTGTAAAATCAATTGAATACACACCACTTATATTTCATACTGTTCTCTATTGCCTTTTGGAGGTTCCTAGATGAAAATTCTTATCACAGGTGCTAACGGTTATCTCGGTGGCGCCATTTTAAATGAAGCGGTAAGTCAAGGTTATTCGGTCCGCGCTTTCGGCCGCTCCGTTCCCGAACAGACCAACCTTCCCGAAAATGTAGAATATTTTCAAGGAGACCTTATGGATGTCTCTTCCATCAAAACGGCTCTGAAAGATTGCGATGCGGTTATTCATTCAGCCGGTTTAGTGTCCATTTGGGAAAAAGATCCGAACAATTTCCATCAGGTCAATGTCGTGGGCGCTGCCAATTTATTACGCGCTGCCTGCGATCAAGAAAACATGAAGGTTGTTTATACTTCGTCTTTCTTCGCCTTAGGACCGACAACAAATCGTCCTGCCGATGAATCCTGGAATAATACTCAGAATTATCAACCGACTGAATACGCTAAAAGCAAAGCCCAAGCCTTAAAACATGTCAATGAATGGATCCAAAAAGGGTACGACGTGGTCAAGGTGTATCCTGTCTTGGTGTACGGTCCAGGAAAAGCAACCCAAGGCAATCATATCACCAAAATGATCGAGGACTACACCAACAAAAAGATTCCTGGCATACCCGGCCCCGGTGCCTACAGATGGACTTACTCTTATATTGACGACGTCGCTAAAGGCCACCTGCTCGCATTAGAAAAAGGAAAAAAGGGAAATGGATATATTTTAGGAGGTGAGGACGCTTCGCTGATTGAATTCTTTCAAATCCTGGAATCCCTTACCGGAGTAAAACGGCCTAAGAGGAAAATACCCCTTTCAATCCTAAAGGGATACGCCTTTATCGAAGAACTAAGAGCCAATTTATCCAGCTCCTATATACCCAAATTAACACGGGATGTAGTTGAAGTGTACAAACATCATTGGCGTTATTCTTCCAACAAGGCAATTGTCGAACTCGGTTATACACGCACCCCTTTAAAAATGGGAGTTTATAAAACACTAGTCAGTCTGGGAATCACCCCCAAAGAAGAGCCCACGAATTTATTGTGACGATCTGTTCTGGGATTATATATGTGCAGTTTCACCTTTAATCCTAACTCCTTCCTGTTGACCCGGTTTGATTTCTCCTCTTTCATTAGAACCAGATGTTTGTTACATTAAATCGATTACTTCAGCCTTTTCATTTGGTTTTCTTGGAGAAATCTCTCATGACTGAAAAAATTCTCGTTTTTATTTGGGTTTTGGATTCCTTATTCAAAGTTTTTCCCACCACCCTTCCCCCGGAAAATACAAACAACACCATTCAATTGTCTTGTGCCGCTAACGAATGGGAATCCAGCCAAATCGCTATACGGTCGGAAATGCCAATTCAAGAGCTGCGCGTACAAGCCGGTGAATTAAAAAACGAGAAAAGTAACAAAGTGCTTCCTGCCCAAAATATTCGGTGTAACTTTATTGGTTTTATTCCCATTGAACACAATACCCGGCAAACTCCCGGCGATGAAATCATTTGCGAAGCTCCCGCCAAAGTTCCCGATGTGCTTCTTCCCGACGAAAGTCTCTCTCTTCCTGCTAATCATACTCAACCCGTTTGGATAACTATCCATGTCCCCAAAAATACTCCGCCGGGCATGTATAAAGGCGAGGTAATTATCCAAGCGGATGAAACGCATAAAACCATCCCAATTGAATTAAACATCTACGATTTTGAATTGCCGGAAGCGAGACATCTTCTAGTCACCAACTGGTTTAACGCAAACAATATTGCCGAAGCCCATGAAAAAGAACTTTATTCCGATGAATTCTTCAATGTTTTAGAAGCGTATGCCCATAATATGGCGGAGCACCGGGAAAATGTTTTCTTGGTATCTCCACGAACAATTAATGTTTTTCGTGAAAAAGACGGGAATCTCACCTATGACTACTCCACATTTGACCGGTTTGTCGAGACGTTTCTGAATGCCGGAGTCAAAGATCGTATCGAAATCTCCCATGTTGCCCATCACGGCGAAGGGGGATGGAGTTCAAAAGAAATTATGTTATCCGAAATCTCCGCAAAAGATCGAGAGACTGGGAAATCCATTAAACTGCCTCCGGAAGAAGGACTTGGTCCGCTTCTTTCCGATTTGCAAACCCATTTGACAGAAAAAGGATGGTTAAGCCGCTCGATGATCCACGTGTGCGATGAACCTGCAGCACATAACATTGATCAATGGCATAAGGCTTCTGAATTTGTTCATCATTATGCCCCACTGATCAAAAGAATCGACGCCATCGAAACAATCTACTTCCACAATGCTCTGGAAATTTGGGTTCCCAAACTCAATCATCTGCGCAACTGGTATCCATGGTTTAAAAACGCTCAGCAGGAAGGGTATGAGATGTGGTATTATATCTGCCTTCATCCCCGCGGACCGTTTTTGAACCGGTTTCTCGATTATCCGCTTTATCAGACACGGTTGCTGCATTGGCTCAATTATCGTTATGAACTGGATGGTTATCTGCACTGGGGATGGAATTTCTGGAGGGACGATCCTTTTGGCCCTCCTGCAAAACGCTTGCCTCCCGGTGATACCCATATCATCTACCCTGGTGACAATGGCCCATTGAATTCTATCCGATGGGAAACACAAAGAGATAGCATAGAAGACTACGAATACTTGTGGCTCCTAACACAAAAACGAAAAGAGGTTGCCATACAATTAGGTTCTGCAGCTGAACGATTTGATCCTAAAGCCCGTAGTCTTGAATTATCCCGTCGAATGATCCCCGATTTTGTGAACTATGAGCGGGATATTGAATCAATCCGCCATCTCAGAGAAACAGTTGCCGCGGAGATTGAGCAAAGTTTAAATGAACCACTCATAATTTGGGAAACCATTCCTGCTGAGGATGTCAATTTGATACCGGCGCCGATATCCGTGGAGGTACGGGGAGTGACTCGGCAAGGTGCCAAGACTAAAATGAATGGCGAAAATATTCCGGTTCAATCCAATGGATTCTTTAAAACACAAGTTCATCCATCAGCAAAGAACAATACTGTTTCGTTGGATGTCGATTACAACGGAGAACATAAGCATCTTGAACGAACTTTTCATGTTCGCACCGAATTTGAACAGAACAATTAATCAATGAAACACTTCTACATATTTTAATAAACACATTCTAATTGGAGGAAAACAATCATGGCATCAAAAAAACATCAAAGCCGTATCCATCCGGATAACATGAACCGCCGGCACTTCCTTTTCACAACCGGTTCTGCTATTTCTGCTTCCATTTTCATCCCCAATTTATCAATCGCCGCTGGCTCTTTAAAAGCAATTGCACCGGCCGGACCGGCTTCCAAATATAAGCCCAAGATCAAAGCCACATTC
>CAZXSQ010000289.1:0-1454 GCA_964643335.1 uncultured bacterium | reverse complement strand
CGGAAAGAGGAGTATGGAATGTGGTGGCCGGGTGCTATTTATGACGGTGAAGCTGCACGGGAAAAATATACCGAAAAAATTAGAAAGACCGAAGAACAATACGGCTTGAACATCGATCTCCGATCAGAACCGATTAACTCCCTTGAAGAAGCCGAAAAATGGGTGGCGGAAGCCAAAGCCACCCAACAAGATGGTTTATTAGTTATCCTATTAGATCGTCAGCAGCATTCCTGGCCCTCAGCCTACCAAGCCATTGAAAGCGGAATCCCCACCATAGTTTTCGCTCCGATTGGTGCGGCGTTTACAACAAACACCTGGAAAATCGCCGACGAGAAAAATTGCTTTATATGCTCAACCGACGATTTCAGCCAAGTGCAGTATGGGCTGAAAATGATCAAGGCCAATTCTTTACTTCGAGAAATGCGCTTTCTCGTTCTGAAAGGAAACAAACGCCGGGAAGATGAAATACTGCATCTCGGAACGAAACTCCGCTATCTTCCGACACAATCTTTCCTCGAAGAATATAAACAAATACCGTATACGGATGAGATAAAACAAATCGCTGCGGATTATATGGACCATGCCACCAGGATAGCCGGTCCTACGAAAGAAGATGTTCTCAACGGAGTCAAAAGTTTTGTCGTCGCCCGGAATATACTCGAACGGGAAGAAGGAGACGGTATCACGATGGATTGCCTCGGCGCGCTTGGCCCATCCAAAGTGAGTCTGCCTTGTATTTCATGGTCGAGAATGCTGGATTACGGTATTCCCGCCGCCTGTGAAGCAGACTTGGGCGCCTGCGTTTCCCATGCATTGGTGCAATTTCTTTTTGACCGGCCCGGCTTTCAGCAGGATCCGGTTCCTGAAACATCGAAAGGTTGTCTCATCGGGGCGCATTGCACCTGTCCTACACGCCTAAAAGGATTCGCAGAACAGGCAGAACCTTTCCGTCTCTCATATCATCATGGCAAAAGAGACGCCGTCCCGGTACCCCATTGGAAAGAGGGCCAACGCATGACTTCTGCCGATATTCTCCTCAGCAATGACAAAAACAAAGCTCCGGAAATGATTATTTCTTCCGGAACAGTGGTTGAAAATGTATCCGTGCCTCCCTCCGGCGGCTGTGTCGTCTCGGTTATGGTTGAATTGGATGGAGTGAAAGATTACCTTGGTTATCCAGGATTCCACCAGCTCTTTTTCTATGGAGATTTCAAACAAGAACTGGAATCCTATTGCAAATTATTCGGGATTAAACCCACAGTTATATAAAAAACAATAAAGCCGAATTAAACCATACCTAAAGAATTTTCATCCGCCCGGAAGATTTTGTTAAAAATAAAAAGCAGTCATTCGATTTTTAGATGCCTCCTCTTTTTCCTATTACTTCCCTGTATTATTCCACTGTAGAGTGCTAAATTCACCTAACATTTATATACTTACATGTCAAGCTGCAA
>CAZXSQ010000288.1:5095-9105 GCA_964643335.1 uncultured bacterium | reverse complement strand
TGCGCGAAGGGCGGTCAGAATTTCAGTATCAACTTGAGTTGCAAATTTTTCACGCTTACTCATCTATTTCCCTTTCAACCGTTTCTATGAATATTGTATCTTCTTGTTTCAAGAAATGTCAAGAAATTCTTATCCGATCTTTTTGCTTAAGCAGAACATAAGTTTTTTGGGCTGATGTCATATTCTAAAAACAGATTCGTTTTCCTAGCGAGAAATGTGTGAGGACATCAGCTTTATTGGGCTGAGGGCCATCTATAAAAAAAGCCTCATTTGAACCTTTTCTCATTATGGTTTTGTTCAATAAAACCAGTGGTTTTCGTCCACCCTCTGTCCACCCTTTAGGGGGATTATAAGGGCTCGTAAGGGTGTTTAAGGGTATCATTCTATTTTTTTATCGGTTTCGAAAAGGCCTGATAATACCTGATTTAGATCGAACTTCCGCGTAGTTCCACCATTGCCGCCTTCAATTCCCAAGCTGAGGGTCGCGGGTTCGAACCCCGTCTCCCGCTCATGATTTTATTTGACTTACGATTATTTACCTATCAACAAAATCTGCCCCAGGAACCCTCTTGGGAACCCTTTTGAAAAATTTTTGCCATTTTTCCAATAAATGATTGAAATACTCAATTTTGTAATCGCCTTAAAAATATTAAGTTACAAAAATGACTCTCTTTATCATGGGGAGGAGCATCAGCTCGATTAGCTGGAGGTTTCTTCGCAATGTTGTTCCTATCAATTCTTCCAGGAATTATGTTTTTGGCTAGTCAATAAAGATTTCTTATAATCCCGTTTACTACACGTCTCGATCGCCATATCTGCCTCCGCGATTATCCAACACCGTTTATTGGCATTTTAGTGGAGCAAACTGTTCCACCAATTGCTCCACCCTATATTCTCTTGTATTTTAAATTGTGAAATCAAAGTGCTTAGGAACAACCGCCCTTCAGCCGAACGATCTGAAGGGCGGTATGAATTAATTGATTAAAATGCCAGTTGAAACATTTTTCATTTTTATTTTTATATGAAACTAAGGAATAATGAATGGATTTAATCTAAATCAAAATGAACTGCTGCGAATCAATTAAAAGACCATGCAAAAAATTGGACAGTTTCTTCTTATTTGGGCTCTATTTTTCTTTTCCATTCAAACCGGATGGGGGCAACCGCATGCAGTATGGCGATTCTGGACAATGGAAGATGGATTAAGTGCGTCTTGGAGTTCGAGCATCACGATTGGATCAAAAGATCAAGTCTGGATTATGCATGGCAATGCTGTTGACAAGTTCGATGGATATGATGTAACTCATTTTCCCTCTCCAGGTACTACCACATCAATTCAGGATTGTAAAAATGGTAAAATTTGGTCTCTTTATTGGATCAAGGAAGACGAAACAATTGGTGGATTACAATATTTCGATCTATCCACAAAAAATTGGATCAAATGTCTAATACCTGAAATGCAATCTATTCCAGCGAAATATTGGTCTAGTTATGATTTGCGATTTCCTTTTATCCCTATTGACGATACTCAAGTTCTAATACTCTTGCCAAACCGTCTCCTTTTATTTAATCCCATTTCTAGTTCAACAATTGAAGTAAAGAAAGTTCCTGCAAATCTCGAACAATTCATTGATATGTTCATTTCAAAAGATGGAGGACTCTGGATCTCATGTAAAAATGGAATTCTGAAATGTAAAAGCACGAATGGGAATTATCATAAGGAAGGCGAGTGGAAGGAATATCTTTTAGATCAAGAACTCGGATTCAACAACCTGCGTTATCCCTGTGAGAATGAAAGTGGAGAATTCTATTGTACAGCCAAAACGGTTGAAGAGAATCTTGATGTTTTTGTTTGCTTCGATGGATTTTCATGGGAGATCCTGTATCAAGCCAAGGAAAAGGCAATCATCGGATTTCCTGGAACCAAGGATTACTTTTGGATAATTCAAGGATTCCAATCCGAAGATGATTTTGAAGACTTTTCTTTAATGCGTATCGATTCTATGAGCGGGCAGAAAAATCTCATTTCAAGAAACAGATTTCTCTCGGGTGAATTAGAAGGCTATACAATGGGTTCAAATGGTGTGTTTTGGCTTGCAACTTCCCAAGGCGTTATCCGATATGCCCCTCCCTTGTGGGATACACCTTCAGGTTTGCCTCATATCGAGAAAGTATGCAATGCAATACACGAAGATGATGCTGGCCGAGTTTGGTTTGCCTGTTGGGATGAATTGGTTTGTCTTGATCATAAGGGATGGCATCGAATGGAATTGCCCGCAAGCCAATTTGATCAGTATGATCGAATTACTTTTGGATCGCTATCCAATAATCAAATCGCAATGAAATCTAATTCTCTCGATATACTGATCTTCGACTCAATCACAAAAGAGTTCAAAACGGCCAAACATCCAGAAGGCCATTCGATAAAGTTTAGCGCACCGCGAAGAGAGGGAGGTATATGGGTATTTTGTATTTGTGATGAAAATAAGTTTAGTTTAGAAATTTTTGATAATAACAGGTTTCATAAAATTTCTGAATTGGATCCTCATAACGTTCCTGAAAACATTCGTTGCATTTACGAAGATTCAAGTGGGTTTCTATGGATAGGAGGGTTTGGTGAGCATCCAGTGGGGATATTCCAGAATGGCCATTACCAAGCGTTGGATTCAGAATTTCCCGGTGACTCAGCGACATGTATTCAAGAAGTTGGTCATGGAAAACTTTGGATATCCGATAGGAACAAAATATATGAATATGACGGAGAACACTGGTCCTTTATAGACTGCATAGACTCGGGATTTGATCAAATTTCATCAATTATAACGAGTCACGATGGTGGTATTTATCTCGCCACTCATACTGGAGTCTATCGCTATCACGAAGGATCATGGATAAAGCATTCGTTCAAAGAGGGGCTTCCTGATGCGGCCATAAAAGATATTTATGAGGATAGCCAAAAGCGAATATGGGCAGGCACGACTCTAGGAATCAAAAGATATTTTCCAAATGCGGACCTAGAGCCACCCATCGTCTATATGAATGAAGAAAAAAATGTTAAAAGAATCGCTCCAGATGGGAATACCCAGTTTTCTTTCAGTGGTAAGGACAAGTGGAATTATACGGAAGTAGACCGTCTTTTATATTCCTATCGTATCGATCAAGAAGATTGGTCATCTTTCTCCTCTGATACAATAATTTCGGCAACCGGGCTTGCATCTGGGAAGCATATTTTCCGGGTCAAGGCCATGGATCGTAATTGGAATGAATCAGAACCAGTATCTTGGGAATTTACTGTTCTACTCCCTTGGTATAAAGAGCCTAAATTTTTAATTATTATAACATTCACAATTATCGTAATTTTATATTTGCTTGGGTTGCATCTGAACCATTATTTTAATCTCGAACGCATTGTTTCTACCAGGACTTCTTCCCTCAGAAAAGCGAATAGGCAACTTCGAGTTATGGCTTCTGAACTATCACGGGCGGAAGAACGTGAGCGCAGACAATTGGCTGCAGACTTGCATGACAGTATCAGTCAGAGCCTATCCGTTTCCATGATGGAACTGGCTGACATGAACTATGTCACAACGGTAGATGAGATTCAAAATTATACCAATACGATACGGAAACATCTTAATGAGGCTTTTCAGGCTGCACAAAATCTCACCTTTGATCTTTGTCCACCTGAACTCTATCAGGTAGGACTTGTTCCTGCGATTCGGGAACTGGCAATACGCATTCAAGAACAACACAAAATTGAAGTTGCGTTTGATGATAATGCACAATCCATATCCACAAGCGATGATATGCGGTATTTTCTTTTTCGATCTACACGCGAATTGCTTCTTAACGTCACAAAGCATGCCAATGCGACCGTGGCAAGAGTTAGTATCAAAAAGGATAATAAGAATGTGAAAATTCGTGTCAGCGACGATGGCGTCGGTTTTGAACCAACAAGTGAAAATGGATTTTCAAACAAAAGCGGCGGTTTTGGATTATTTAGTATTCGA
>CAZXSQ010000288.1:0-5078 GCA_964643335.1 uncultured bacterium | reverse complement strand
CCGCACCGGGTCGTGGAACCCGTATCACTATCACTGTTCCCATCAATGATCTTGATCCATCAGAAGGAGTTTAAGAGTGATGAAAATTCGTATCTTACTGGCTGACGATCATGAAATAGTCCGAGATGGCCTACGTAATATTCTGCAAAAACAACCGGAATTTGAAATTATTGCTTGTGTTGGAGACGGCAGGGAAGCAATTGAATTGGTTCGAGAAACAGACATCAATGTCATTCTAATGGATATAAACATGCCTAACCTCAATGGAGTTGAAGCAACTCGTCAGATTAAAGCAATATCTCCTGATGTTAAGATTCTTACTCTTTCAGTTCACTCTCAAGGTCCGATTATTGCTCAAATGATTCACGCAGGCGCTTCAGGATATCTTCCCAAGACATGTGCTACTGAAGAACTCGTGGAAGCCATTCGAACTGTGATGCAGGACCGTACCTATATCAGTCCAAAAGTCTTGGAATCGGTAACCGAATATCTATGTAAAGATAGCAAGGGAAGTTCATCTCACAATCTCACATCGAGAGAATGTGAAGTATTGACTTTAATTGCGAATGGAAAGACCACGAAAGAGATAGCCAACCATTTGCACTTAAGTGAAAGGACCGTGGAATTTCACCGGCACAATATTATGGACAAACTTGATATACACAATATAGCGGAATTGACCAAATACGCTGTTAGAGAAGGTCTTGCTTCATTGGATAACGTATAATAGAACTGCTAGCTGGTTACCTTCCTATTGATCCCCTCACATTAAACCCCGTAGTTTCCACAGGCAAGAAACCGGTAGTTTTCCGAGTTGTATCTCTTAAACAATTTCTTAAACTGACAATAAGCACGAAAGATTGACATGAGAATTGTCCGTATTTTAAGAATATGGAAGGAGAGATGAAATGAATATTGTACAAATAGCAAGCTATATTCATATTAATAAAAAAGAAAAAAACAGATTACATGAAGAGATGAAACTTGAGGGTTTCACCCTCATCGAACTTCTCTGTGTAGTTGCTATACTAGGGATTCTACTAACAATAATAATACCCAATTTTCTTAATGCACAACTGAAAGCCAAGATTGCTAAAGTGGTTGGAGAACTCAATCATTTAGAGAAAGCGATCTATCTATACCATATAGATTATGATGTATATCCAGCAGAAATGAGTAAATGGATAGAGAAAAGAGTAAATCAAATAAAAACAGGTGAAGTAGAAGGCAATCGTAATGGGGGATGGATTGATAGTAATAGAGGCTTTGGATGGGATTTAAATTTACAACCCTATTTACCGAATGGTTTACCTGTTGATATATTCCATAACCCACATCGATACCCGAGTCCTACAATATGTAATGCGCTTACTTATCATTATTGTTATTGGGATTCAAATGGATTTAGAAAGGAAGTCTATATGGACTGGAAAAAAGCTGGTGCCTATGAATTTGCTTGGAAGGTATCTAGTGATGGTCCAGATCGAGTTTCACAAGGTGGTTGGATCCATTATCATACATCCAATGGATTAGTAAGTCGTGGAGATTTAATCGATGGATTGAGTCAACCTCCATTAAATTCCCCAGGTGATTATTGGCCGCCTGAGATGGATTGGAAGCCAGAAGATTCCTATTAATGAAAGTGAAAACTACGCCATTACTTGACGTACCTTCAAAGGAGTATTCTGAGGTGATTTTTGATAGTTTCTGAGAACCGCAAATATCTACTCATGTTGAGGATTATGAAATGCAATATCTCATGTGCTTATTCCGTCTCGAGGCCAATATTATTAAATATCTAATTGTCATACTTTTTTCCAATTTATGTTTTCTTTCTTCGACTTTTTCACAAAGCCAACGCTTTCTTCCTGAAAAAATTGTTGGCATAGGCAATATTCATAGTGCTGTGTTTTCTCCAGATGGTAACAACATCCTTACGGCGAATGATTCTGGCGCTCATGTATGGGAAATCGCGACAGGTGAAATTCGTCGGAGTTTTATTGCTCTGGATGTTTTAGATTTAGTGAGTACTGCCTGCTATTCACCTGACGGCAAGCATATTCTTACCGGCCATCGCGACGGAAAAGTGAGATTGTGGGATGCAAAAACATCCGAAGGTCTTCGGACGGTTAACCATACAAATAAACCTCATTGTATATCTGCTCTTTCTTACTCACCCGATGGATCGATGTTTCTAAGTTCGGATGGAGGGGAATTGATCATATGGCGCGCGGATTCAGCAGAGAAAATCCGTACGTTTACTTTCAATAAAACCACTCCTGATACTTTCGATGATTACCCTCTTTCACCATCTTTTTCTCCAGACGGGGAAACCATTATGGTGGGTTTTCACGATGGAACATTTTCAATATGGGATGTTGATAGCGGGGAACGATTGAAATCATTTGATTCACAAGGTAGTCGATTCGGCGCAAACGGTTTGGCCATCTCGCCCGATGGATCGCAATATCTAACCGGTAATTGGGACAATATCGCGATTCTGTGGGATGCTCAAAGAGATGAGAAACTTCGCACGTTCCGAATGAATGGTTCGGTACATGCGGTAGCGTTTTCACCTGATGGTAAAACATGTCTTATTGGCACTCAAAATTCGCTTACATTGTTTGACATCGAAACGGGAAGACCTATTTATACATCCCAGGATGAAAATAGGGTGAATTCCGTTTCCTTTAATTCGCCAGGCAATCGATTTCTATCCGCCTCGGATAGCAACGTGTTTATTTATGATTCAATCTCTAATGAGATAGTTCAAACACTGTATTCTGGCTTCTATAGTTCACCAATCATCTCTTCTAATGGAAATCAGTTCATGACGCAAACTGGCTGGGGATTTAGTGATCATAATGACGTTTTGTTGTATCTTTGGGATATGGAGCAGGGAGAAATCATCTATTCGTGGAATTTTGGCGATAAAGAATGGATATCAAAAGTTCTTATCACAAAGGATGGCAAGATAGCGGCAATTGCCGTGAATAAGCGCGTACATATTTTGGACCTATCGACAGGTGCAATTTTAACCACGATATCAGTGCCTGAACTATTGCAATTGCCCGAAAATGAATATATTGGATTGATATGGCCAGTGGATATCTCAAGCGATTCCCATCGGCTTTTGATTGAGTTAGGGAAATTGGGAGGTGATTTAGCCGAACATCTATTGATCGATATTCCATCTCACACAGTATTGTTTTCAAAAGAAACCATACATGGACGATTGTCTCCCGATGGTTCAAAAATGCTTGGGCATGAACCGGATGTTGCGCACATTTGGGATATTGAAACGGGAGCCGAACTCTTATCTTACACAATTTGGGGGGATCAGTATACAGTCCGTTTTTCCGATGATGGAGAACAGATTTTTTATGCTATAGGTTCAGATATAAATGAATATATCGCCTTCGATACAAATACAGGTGAAGAGAACCAATTCTTTCAACACAAATCAATTCGTGATTCATGGTATATTTATCCTTATATCTCTACGGATGGGACGATGGTCGCTACGCTTGAAAAACTTTCTCAGGGAGCATTCATAAAGGTTTGGGATTTTTATACAGGAGAATTTTTAAGAAATTTTGATATTCTAGGGAAGCGTGATTTCACTCTAACATTCTCAAAAGACAATCAAAAATCACCAATGGACTCATAGTCATATGGGACATCAGCGACCTTTCAAAAACCCCTGTGAGCGATTATAGGCTGTATTAATGATGGATGAATGCAACGCTTGTAGCACAATTAGAAAGATAGTTGTTTGTTTGACGGAATAAAGTTCAATCTTCCCGATACTGAAAAGAGAGATTCGATGGTGTCCTAAACTTAGTTGAAAATAAAAGCCTTTCCTTAAGTCGGATTTAATATTTTTAGGAAAAAACCATCCATCTATGAGGAGCGCCATACTTACAATCGATGGAAATGTTGGCCCCATCGTGTTCAAAATCCGGAGAGATTGAATGAGACAGGTTGCCGCCGCCTCATTTGGTGGGAGGCAATGGCTGGTGGAATGGGTGGTTTTTTTGGCCATTTTTCAGAACGCTTTAATGATTATGGCCCGTTTGATCCGAATGGTCCCTGTGAATACCACCCCGATTCTCTGAAAAGGGCATTCCGCACATACCGGGAATTCTGGAAACGCGGACGGCTGAAATTGAGTATGGAACCTGATAATAGCCGCATCCACTTTTTTCTGGTTCGTAAGGTGAGATAGTAAAATGGAATAAACATAAAAACCTGAAGTAGTTTGATTAAAGGAGCAATCCAATGGCGATTAAAAATCTTAAAATAATGTGGAGAATACAAAGGAACTCCATTGTGTTCTATTTCCCAGCTATTTTTGTTTGCCTACTATTAAGCATGTTGTCTTCTTATGGCGCGGATACAAAGACAGCCACTCAGCGCGATGAAACATTCCGTGTTTTTGTGTCAACGGACTTAGGAGGTGATCCTGATGATATTCAATCACTCGTACACTTGTTGCATTATACGGATGTTCTCTCCTCTCCCGGTCCAGGAGAAAAGAATGAAGTAAATAAAATTAGCGAATGGGTCAAGCGTACCGATCTCGATTATCTTCGAGATCGGGGACATGTTGAACTCATGGCTGAGCAAGATGTATTGGATGTACTTCGACGAGGTGGCACTAAACCTGGATTCCCTCGAAAAAATGGCGGAAATGAGGGGAGTCATTTTCTGATTGAATGTGCAAAACGAGAGAGCAAGGCGTGTCTTTGGGTGCTTGCATGGGGTTCCCTGACCGATGTGGCGCAGGTAGCGAATATCAGTCCTTCGTATTTCAGCAAGATTTTCAAAGAGGAGATGAGCACGAATTTCAATAATTATCTCAACGATATCAGGGTAAACATGAGTAAACGGCTTCTCGTGGACGAATCGATTCCCCTCGTGGATGTGGCGTTTATGACCGGTTTCGAGGATCAAAGTTATTTCTCCAAGGTTTTCAAGAAAATCACCGGCCGCGGTGTGCTTAACGAGAAAGATGTCAAAGCCGCCATGAAAGAAGTGCGGATGGCTTTACTTGAGGCCGATGTCAATTATAAAGT
>CAZXSQ010000287.1:0-9119 GCA_964643335.1 uncultured bacterium | reverse complement strand
CGGTTTTAACCACCTTGATCCATAAGACGGTCTATACGTTATTGAAACCTTTCGGATGGAATGCCTGGGATTCTGTTTCGGTAAGCAGCGCCATTGCCGGAGCATTTGCCATACAGGTTTTGGCCGCTATCCGGCGAGACCCTATTTTTTTATTTATCAACATCTTCTCAGGATCGTTTCTTGTATTTGTTGGTGAAGTGGAGAACTACGCCTGGGTGAACTTATTTTTATTGGCGACTTTCTGGTCAATTGAAAGATATTTAAACGGACAAACCAAACTCTGGGTTGTCATGACTTATTTTTTCTTTGCAACCTTATTTCATCTTCTCGCCCTATTTTATCTACCCGCAATTTTTTTCGTCATGTATTCAAAAAAAGATTTCCAGCCGTGGGAATTCGCAATGCCTTTCTTTGGGTTTGTCATAATATTTATCAGCAGTCTTTTCATTTTTGAAAGAGAAGGACCGGATTTAAATTTGGGCCGCCTAGTTCCTCTATTTAAAGTCCAACGAAAAGGACAACATTTTACTTTTTTCACCTTGGAACATTGGAAATTACTTGCTTATTTTCATTGGTGCGCCGCTTTTTTATGGCTGCCGCTAGAATGGCCATTGGTCATCTTATTGAGAAAATGGATAAACACCACATTCAAGAAATTTTTATTGTCCTGTTCTTTGATTGGCTTGATTTGGACAACCGTTTGGCATCCCGATTTAGGAAAATTGGATTGGGATTTATTCAGCCAGATGGGAATTCCCCTTCATTTGCTGACCGGGATTTTGATTAGTGAATATATACATTATAAAAAACGAGCATACTTTTAAATTTTATTAACACAACATCATCAAATATTACATCTTAACTTATATTAATACTATTTTAAATCCCATTTCAATAAGTTACGAACATACTTAACCCTATAACTCCCTGGACACTCTGGTATTTTTTTTGAGATAATGTTAGATTGTACTAACTTTGACCTGAAGATAAGGAAGGCGAAACTATGAACGCTGAAGGTTTACTAATAAAAGAGCACAATAAAAATGGAACTTATCAAATCAGCGCAATTGGGGACTTGATTATTACAAATGCAAAAGGATTTCAACGTCATATTGATCAAGCCATCGAAAAGGGAACCACAGACATAATCATCGATCTTTCCAAAGTAGAATATATCGATAGTTTTGGTATCGGTGTGGTTGTCAAAACCAAATCGGAGATAGACAAAAAGAAAGGGCGATTGAGAGTCTTCGTCAATCAGACATTATTGAACCTATTCGAAAAGTGTCACCTTGACGATTATATTGATTTGGAATTACAAGAAGATTCTGCGCAAAAAAAATAATCAACCACTCTATAATATGGAAAAAGGCACGTTTCGACGTGCCTTTTTTTGTAAAGAAAAGTTGTTGAAAAAGACGATATTATTTCTTTTTTCCTTTTTTCATTTCCCGCTCTTCAAGCATAGACCTCAACTGACCCTGTTTTTGGTTTAGAGATATGGATACCTCATGCCATAGGTTACGAAAAGCCGCTACTCTTATTGGAACTTCTTTTTTCAAGATGGCAAGCGAGGGGGTATCCAAAAAAAGTTTCTTCATATCTTTCCAAAGATCAAAAAGATTATCAGGAACAGCAATTGACAAGTATTGAGAGCGCCGAGTTATTTCCATCTGGAGACTACGAAATTCCTTTTCATCGTCAGCGGTAAGATCATCGCTTCCGAGTCCCTTATTAAACAGCTGCATATATTTCTGCCAGAGTTGACTCATCTCTTGCATGCGCTGTGTCAAATCTTCGGGAGGAACATTAATACTCATAAAAACCAACTTTCAAAGAATATTCTTCTATTCCTATATTTTAGTCCATAATTCTGAAATGAAAATATAGAGTAAATTAAAGAGACAAACGGCTAGCCTTTTTTGAACCACCCCAGCGTTAAGCCAACATATATTGCAAACGCCAGGATTACAATACCACTTATAATCTCAACGGAATCGATCAGAGTTAACGACATTTGCCCCCCACACGGTTTTTCACATTCATTTTATCCATCCATTACACTTCCGGTTTTGTAACGAATTTATTTGAATTACTTGATTTCAAAGGAGTAATAGAAATCAGCTACCTTATCCTCCATATTCTTTATCGTCCATCGGACACTTTCCCAACCACTGATTTTTCGGCCTTTTTTGGCGAAAAATTGCAGATCTTCTGTTAGTTCCAATGTTTTATATAAATGTTGATACGCATTTTCCAATGCTTTTTCACGATAATAAATATCGTGTACTTTACTTTGACCATATGTTTCAAAACCTACAGCCGCTTTTCGGAAATGCGTAAAGGTCGCAATGGCTTTTTTGTGTAAATCTTTAAGAGATTCCGGGGGGGCCATTTCTTTTACACGTTCTTCAAGTATTTCAGCGCTGGCACGCAACGTTTTCGCAGAAATTTCTCCCTGCAGAGAACGATACATATCGCGCGAGGTCTCATCCAATTTATGTTCCGTCGCGCGCGCGATAATTATGACTTCGCTTGGCATATCGCCAATCGTCCCGAAATCTTGAATTAAATTATTCATTTGCGTCAGGTTATTATCAAGAGATTCAAAGTACTCTTCTTCCGCATTTGCGTTCATTGTAGCGAGAAGAAGATTATTGGATTCTTTTTCCAATTTTTGCAACCGCGAAGAGATTTTCTGATAATTCTGTGAGTTGATTGAATTTCTCAACCACTGTAGATCTGAAGCCACGGAACGATACCAATCTTTAAAATGCTTATTGGCTCCTGCTTCTTGTGCCTGCTGCAGGATCGAAGTCACTTCCTCCATCCGCTGAGTCGCTGTATTTTGGATCAATGAGGGGAGGTTATCAACAGCCTGTTTAGCATTTTGGTATTGTTCATAAACTTCAGCATAAGTTTGGCCTTCAGTGGGCTTAGACAACGTCTCAAAAGTATTTTTGATTATTTTCTTCTGTTCAGGGACTATTTCTAAAGCATTTTGCTTTTCATAAGGTTCAAGAGTTTCTTCCAATTTATGAGCAAAGATCTTTCGGTTTCTTTGCTGAAGTTTTTGGCTCATCTCTTGAGCGATTTCTTCAGTTTCATTAGCCATGTTATAGGCTTGTTTCCAATCTTCCAGATCGATTTGCCGTTCAAGTTCAGTTATTGAATTCAACAATTCAATTTTTATCTCTCGGCCTTCTTTATCCAGGGATTTTTCACCAAGCCACTCAGCTGTCTGGTTAAACTCCTTCAGTTGGCGGTTTAAATCTTCTTCCATATTTTGCCAAATTTGTTGTTTCTTTTCCCTGGCTTTATCCCCGAAAGCATAAGAACGCTCATATTCATCATCCACTCTTCTCACCCTGGCTTCTGCAAGATTCTCTAAAACTTCACGGTAGAGAGCCGGTTGTTTTTGCGGTGCCAGATGGTATTGAAGTATCTCTTTTGTACCTTCCATTTCTTTCAATAAGGCATAGCTTCGTTGCCTCCAGGTAAATCGTTCAGCCTTTTGTGCCAAATCAGCCGATTCTAAGGCTTTTTCATTCGCCCCAGAAAATCGTTCGGCTTTTTGTGCTTCTTCCGCTTCATTGAGCAAAGCAAGGGCTTTTTGAATTTCCGGCTGTGAATACGTCATGGCCTTAGCGGCTAAAGCCGAATCCACATTGTTTCTGGCCTGGATGATCAAATTGTTCAAGGCCTTATCGGCCTGATCCACTGCTTGTTCGGATTTATGATAGGATTCTTGATATTCACGGCTTTTATATAGATTCGAAGCTTCTTCAATGGTATTGACAGCTTTACGGTAAGCAAGAGGACTCAAGCGATCTTGTTCAGCCCGTTTGGCCAGAGTGATCAAATCATTGGCTTTCTGAAGATTTTGTTCCGTTTGAAGTTGATAGGCTCTCGCTTCGGCTTCTTTAGCCGCTTTTATCGATGATTCGGCATTCCGTATCGCTGATAAATATCTATCTTGCTCCAGTTCTTCAGCCGCCGCAGATTTTAAATTGACAGCATTGGCGTATTGCATGGGAACCCAATCTTTGGCCTTCGCCGTCTCTGCTTCTTCCAAGGCGGTTTGTGCTTTATCGATAAAATCTCTGGCAGCCTGGGCAAGAACTTGTATGCCTTGATTCACCACCTCGACCGCTGAGGGAACACCTTCAACCACTGCATCATATTGACCATTTCTCATTTTCGTCCGCAGATCTTGTACAACGGACTGGGCTTGATTGTAAGCCTCGGGTACGTATTTCGCACCACCTTGAGCATGAAGACGGGAAAAAGGTTGTTCGACTTTTGACAGAGCTTGTTGAGCTTTGCCTCGGCGGGCGGCTTCAATAGCCTTGGAACTCACTTGGGCAGCCTGACGCGCGGTTCTATAGGCTTCGGCAAATTGTTCATTTTCCAAATGTTGTTGAACCGCTGCTATTGTTTCTCGTGCCTGATTAAGAACGGAAGGTGCATAAGTTTCCGCTTCTTGGTCAACTGCTTGTTGTATATTGGATTGGGCATCCTCAATAAGCGTTTGTGCTTCTTGACCTAAAGCTTCATAGCCATCTGCTAAAGCGCCTTTAGCGGCATCCGCTGCCGAAATGGCTGCAGCATATTGTTGGTTATTCAATTCATCTTTGCCGTCTTGCAATGCCTGCTCAGCTTGTGTGATCGCATTAGTAAACGCTTCAACCTCTTGGAAGCCAAGTTCTTTGGCTTGGGCAATTCTATTTTCTAAATCATCGATAATATCCCCGGCGGCTTTTTCTCTGGCCGCGACAATGATCTCGTTCAGAGGGGCTTTCATTTTTTCGGCAAGGTCAATCATATCCTGCCATTGCCCTTCCTGCTCAGCGGACTCCAGTTGATTCCAGAGTTCCATAACCTGCCCATATTTTTCGGGAACATGAACATCCGCTTTCAGTTCCTGAGCGGTTTGAAGCATGTTTTGAATTTCGTTTTTGGCTTCGGTAGCCTGAGGTTTTAAATGGGCGGTTGCAAGAGATTCTGTCTGTTTGCGAACATCTTCTACCTGAGCAAGGAAATTATTCAGTTTCTCTTCGTCCGTCTCTCTTCGATAGGTATCCATATATTCGGTTCGAAGTTGATTCACCCTTTCAGCGACAGGGTTGATCTCTTCAGGAGACAAAGCACCGGCATCACGCGCTTTTTGTATATTTTCTTCGGCAGTGGTCAAAGCCCCTTCGATTTTTTGGCGTTGAGCATCCACCCGCTTCTTCACCACAGGAACAACTTCGCGCGCGGCGATAAACCGGGACTCTGCACGTTGAGCTGTTTCAATAGCCTGCTCATAATTACCGTTCTCAAATTGTTGGTTCGCTAAGTTGAGTAAATTATTCGCGTCGTCATATTCTTTCTTGGCATATCCTGGCGCCTGGGCTTGTTGAGCCTCTTCCTTCGCCGTTTGAGCCTGGGTGATGGCTTTAGTGGCTTCTCGCTTAGCACATCCACCTAAAACAAGTATCGCGATGAGCAGCAGACAGGATAGTTGCAGCAAAGATGAAATTCTCCGGTTCATTAAACGTCTCCTCACTTCAATTCTTAATAGCTTAATATTGTCAACCGCAGATAAAAAATCTGCATTAATATATGGTTACTCTTCTAAGGGAACTTCCAGATCCAAGTGGGTCATTAAATGACCAAGAGCTTCGTTTAAGCGCAAAGTGGTATCGTGCCATTGTAAACAGAGTTTTTTGTAAAAATCAAAGTGGATACCTACCATATTTCGAAGTGTAACTGTATCTGATAAATAAGGGGTAATAGGCTCAGCACGGTCGTATTCTTTCCCTAAGTATTCCAGGAGGTATTGGTGGCGCCTAGCCAATTGAGACTTCAATTTAAAAAACTCATCCTCCATTTCGGGTGTGCATTTTTCATGGTGAAACGCTTCCTGAAACAACTCATCATAACGATACCATAATTCAAGAAACTGTTTTATAGCATTGATGCGGAATTCGATTTCTTCTTTTTCTTTAGGACTCCAACTAACCATGAAGACTCCAGAGGACTACACGTTGATGAAAATGTTTTTGGTTATAATAATACAACAATCCCAGATATAAAAGCGGGGCAATCAATTTAACCCCGCTTTATTATATACGTTTTGGTTAATTTATTTAGTTCTATTAAGGACAATGAAAAACGAATTAACTCAAACATTTATGGTTGTTGCAGGGTATTCATACCTTCTACGGTCTCCTGTGCCCTTTGAGTAGGTCTGAATGGACGAGGTTGTTGAGTCTGAGGAGTCTGCATCCCCTGCTCCAAACCTGCTCCTTCTTCTGGCATTCCCATTCGCACACTAGGTTCAGCCATCCCTGGAGGAGTAGGCAAGTCGGGGAGCATTCCGAATTGGCCCACACCACCTTCGGTTCCACCAAATCCTTCAAGGGATTCAAACAAAGCCGGATCAACAACCTTGACATATTCCTCATCATCATATCCTTCGAACTGACTGAGTTGATCACGAATCTCACTCAAAACATTTTGAAATTGACCTTCCCACGAAGGGAGTTGAGACACTAAAGAATTCGGCTGTTCTGTTGCAACCAGTAAACCATAAAATTCAAAAGCCCCCATTTTTTTGACTTGTCTCAAGGCTTCTTTAAGTTGTCTCTTATATTTAATTGAAAACGGGCCTAAATAGGTATCATTATTTATAATGATGTTACTGGGCATACCATCATAAGCAACCTCGTCACCATGAGTGCCGTCATCAAAATAATTTACACCGATTTGGTCTGCGGTCATGGGTAGATAATAAACTTTATAATCGATCAGGTCACCAAACACGGCATCATATACTTTTTCGCCGTATTTTACGATAACCGAACCGGGGCCTTGCTGCATTCCGCCACCACCTTGGTAGCCATATTGGCCCATTCCCCCCATGCCGCCCATTCCATACATACTTCCACCCCCATACATTCCTGGTCCCATCTGGGCACATACGAAAGATGGTAAAATAAGAGTGAGACCTAAGAAGGCAAAGAGTGAACTAAAATATCTTTTTGTATTTAAATTTGACTTCTTCATGATTTTATACCCGTTTTTTTTTATTTAAATTGAACACAACTATTCCTGTATAAAAAGCTATCACGTGCAATTATCACTGTCAACTTGCCCACGTCATTCAAGGAAAAAATCTCCTAGTTTCAAGTAAAGCGTTAAAATTCTAAAACGCCTGATTTAATTATAGTTAGAAACATCACACGATATACCTGTGTTCCTGATCATTAACTCCTGTGTTCAACATTGCCCGATCTGAGAACCCGAACACCTTTCTTTTTAGTTAAACTCTTTTAATTGTTCACTACTTTTTGTTGAGCTCTTTCGAGCGCAACGTGGCCCGATTAATCGTGTCTTCAATAATCTGTTGAAGATTTGCATCAGACAAGACTGAAAGCCCCGCTTCCGTTGTGCCTCCGGGAGTTGCAACTTTGCGAACCAGTTCCGAGGGAGAATCAGGACGTTGACGAAGAATTTCAGCAGCACCGGCAAGGGTTTCGGTAACCAGTAATCGTGAAACCTCTGCAGAGAGTCCCTGTTGAATCGCTGCATTGATCCAGTGATCCGCCAAATAAAAGAGATAACCAGGCCCGCTTCCGGAAACAGCGGTAACAGCGTCCTGCAATGATTCATCCACTTCTACAATTTCACCTGCCGCTTTTAAAATACTGCGTACCCAATCCCGGGGTTTTTCATCCAAAGAGTCAGGAAATGTTATGGCGCTGATCCCTCTTCCGGCCTGGGCGGGTAAGTTGGGCATAACACGGACAATTCTATCCAAATATCCTAAAGCCTCACCCAGTCGAGCGCGGCTCTGCCCGGCGAGAATAGAAACAATAATATGATCTGAGCTTAATTCATTTTTTATTTCGTCTTTCACAGCAGTTAATATTTGGGGCTTGACTGCCAGGAGTAAAGTCGATGAGCTCTTGGGCGCTTGTGAATTAGAATCGGATGTTTCGACTGAGTAGGTACTTTTCAAATACTTCCGTCTCTCAGGATTAACATCAGTCACAAGAATATCAGTGGATGATAAAATTTGTTTCTTTAACAACCCAGTGATTATCGCTTCCGCCATGTTCCCACCACCGATAAAAGCGATTTTTTTGCTAAATTCCGGCATATCAAACCTCTTATTCCAGTAAATTATAAAATTCTATCAGGAAAATAGTCCTGTAAAGCTTTGACTTGCAAATTCTCACGTAAACCGGATTGAATTCCCATAACAGCGGCCTGAGCTGCCGATACGGTTGTGACATATGGGATATTCTGTTCCAATGCACATCGTCTTAGTGCGCGTTCATCGAAAGCCGACGTTCCATCCAAAGGGGTATTAATGACGAGTGCTGTATTACCATTTTTCATAATATCAACAATATTGGGGCGGCTTTCTTTGACTTTGTAAACTCGTTCACACTTTATATCACGATCTGAAAGATATTCATAAGTACCACCCGTACAGAAGAGATCAAAGCCCATTTCGGCCAATTTCTTCACCGGTTCCACAAAGAGATGTTTATCCCGGTCATTTACACTGACAATGACCTGCCGTTTATCTTCGGGAGGCAGAGGCCCCGGTAATGTCATTCCTGCACCGGCTTGGGATTTGGCATAAGCCCTGCCAAAATCCGTATCGATTCCCATCACTTCGCCGGTAGAGCGCATCTCCGGACCAAGAAGAATATCCACACCTTGAAATTTAACAAACGGAAGCACCGCTTCTTTGACGGCAATGTGTTCAATTTTGGGACGATCGGGCAAACCGAAAGAAGCGAGAGAGATTCCCACCATGACCTTGGCCGCAATTTTTGCTAATGGGACACCAGTGGCTTTACTGACATAGGGAACCGTGCGGGAAGCCCTCGGATTGACTTCAAGTACGTAAACGTATTCAGTTCCTTCTCTTCGAGTAATGGCAAATTGGATATTCATTAAGCCCTTGACATTCAAGGCTTTAGCCAATGCTCGTGTCTGTGAACATAAAGTTTCAATGGTATCGGTATTAAGACTTCGAGGTGGTATCACGCAGGCGCTGTCGCCGGAATGTACGCCGGCAAATTCAATATGCTCCATGATACCCCCGATATACACGT
>CAZXSQ010000286.1:0-9122 GCA_964643335.1 uncultured bacterium | reverse complement strand
TCGGCAATATACAAAATTGTATCCGCTTGATCCACTGCCTCAGCGAAATCGTTGCGATCCCATTTCATTGAACATGCCGGTGCACGTTCAACTGTCTCGTAAATCATTTCCGTATCCAACTGGCTATAAACTCCCATATCGATCACATTTCCAATAATCGTATAGCGCACCGCGCTTTCCAGTGGATCGGGAGCATCCATCACTTCCGATTTCAAGGTTGGATAGAGTTTCAGAATTCGCCGATTACTTTGCTGCTTGATTTCTTTATAAGGATCCTTATTTCCTGTCTTCTCACGAATTAACCGATGGATTCGCTGCCCCATTGCTGGCGGGGACGTATTCAAATCCATCACGCTTGCTTCTCTTAAAACTTCACGCATAACTTGTTCACGGATGATTGCATCATTGGTAACCATTCGAACGGCATCTAATGTTTGTCTAAGGAAACATGGAATACATTCCAAGTACGATTTCATTCAAACTCCTTTTATATCAAAGTTAATTAGCTATCAGGTAAATGAACTAAATTTAATTATAAGAATCTCTTATTACTCTTATTCAAAATTTTCATCCCTCGATGCCGGTAGCGCCTTCTTCTGCCGTAGCAGCCGGGCATAAAAAACCGGTCACTGAAAACATTACCGGATAAATAAGCCTTAATCACTTCATCGGCCACCCCACAGATTTGAGGGATAACATTGATTCTCTCGGCCTTAAGCATATTTTCCATCTCTCTGGAAATTGCTCCGCAAATAAGCACATCGATCCCGAGGTCCAGCATTTTGTTAATCCGGCTGAAAAACTCGGTTTCTTTAAACTCGAGTTCAGCCCGATCTGTTTCTTTTTTTTGTTCAACCGTAATGACACGCAGCCGTGTGGCTACGTCAAATACAGGAGAAATTCGTTCTGAAAATAACGGGATTGCTACCTTCATATCTCATGAAATATCAAAGACCGTGCCAATTTAAGTGTATTATAAGTAAAAGTAATAAATACCTGATATAATTAAATCTAACATAGGAGAAAACCAAAAATAGTTTTCGCTTATTATTGCATTATGCAATGTTACTCCCTCCTCTACACTCGCATAATGCAATAGCATATTAATGAAATCGGCCATCTTTCGCCGGTTTTTCTATACCCAGCCTTTTGATTTTACGAAACAAGGTACTGGGGTGTATCCCCAAGGCTTTTGCAGCCGCTTGCCGGTTGCCTTCATGTTCACGTAAAGCATTGATAATATAAATTTTCTCTGTTTCTTTTAACGTTATTCCATTTTGTTTTTTCGTTGCATCGCCGGTTTCAAACGGGTGAATATGATGTTGAGGTAAATGCTTCATTTCGATAATTCCGCTATTGCATAAAACAAAAGCATGTTCCATGAGGTTTTCCAATTCACGGACATTTCCGGGGAAATCGTACATCATCAAAGCCGTCATCACTTCATCTGAAATATCGGTAATATCTTTGTTATGCAAATGATTGAACTTCTGTATGAAATGCTGAACCAGCAGGGGAATATCTTCTCTTCTCTCCCTCAAAGGAGGAATATTTATTCGAATGACGTTAATTCGGTAATACAAATCTTCTCTAAAATCTCCCTGTTTGACTAACTGGCCTAAATCTTTATTGGTCGCCGCCAAAATCCTGACATCCACTTTCTCCGATTTAGTGCCCCCTAGCGGCTCAATGATTTTTTCCTGCAATACCCGCAGCAGGCGTGTTTGCATGGCGGTAGAGATATCACCGATTTCGTCCAGAAAAATGGTGCCTTTATTTGCCAAGGAAAAACGCCCCGGTTTATCCTCCTTCGCATCCGTGAAAGCCCCTGATTTATAACCAAACAACTCAGATTCCAATAATGTATCCGGTAAAGCACCACAATTGACTGCGATAAAAGGCTGGTCTTTTCGTGAGGAAAGATTGTGGATTGCATGGGCAAATAACTCTTTTCCTGTACCACTTTCTCCGGTTAAAAGAACAGTAGCTGCACTGTTGGAAACTTGCGGGAGAATTTCGAAAATACGCCGCATCGGCAGGCTGCGGCCGATGATGTCCGCAAAAGAATATTTCTCGGAAAGTTCCTTTTTAAGTTCTTCAATTTGGCTGAGATCGCGAAACGTTTCAACACCGCCGATAATATTGCCGGATTTATCCTTCAGAATCGCCGTCGAAATACTGCAGGGAATTTTTCGTCCATGAACATCAATGATATAAATGGTTTTGTTGATGATGGAATGACCGGTTTCAAGAGTTTCTTTTAGAGCACAGTGGGATTCACAAATGCTTGAGCGAAAGACTTCGCAGCAAGGACGGCCTATCGCTTCTTCACTTGGAATATCCAAAATTTTTTCAGCCGCCCGGTTCAGGGATGTAATACGCCACTCTTTATCGACAGTGAAAACACCGTCGGCGATGGAGTCGAGAATGATTTGAAGAGACTCTTTGTCCGTCATTCTAATGGGAGATAGTTTCTTGATGATAAATAATTATTCTTTTTCAAAAAGAAGTATAGTAGTTTTTTGCCTATCTTCTATACAAATGAACGAAAAAGAGGTGGGATTGTCAATATCCTGATTTCTATTAGCACATTTCCGCTGTGGATACAGAATTTAAAAATTCTCTAACCCTGCACAACTATTACCGGTTAATGATAAAATTTATTAAGAAGGTTAAATTATTTATATTCGTTCCATAAAAAGTTTGTATTAAAGAAAAAAATGTATTATTTTAATATCAAGTAAGAAACAGAATTTTGAGGAAGCCGGGAATCATGCAAAATAACTTCAAAGACTGGTTTCATGCTGAAGCATTCAAGTATATTACCCAGTGCATTGCTGTCATCGATCAAAATTATAAAATCGTTGAAGCGAACAAGAAATTCACTGAGACTTTTGGGCAATGGGAAGGACAATACTGTTACAAAGTATATAAACGCCGGGATACTCCCTGTGAATCCTGCCTCGCCGTTAAAACGTTTAAAGACGGCAAGTCACGGGTTAAGGATGAAACAGGCTACGATCAAAATGGCAACTTTGCCTACTATGTCGTTCGAACAGAGCCGATTATCGCCGGCGATGGTTCAATTCCTTATGTCATTGAATTTTCTGACGATATCACGGAAACGCAGGAGATTCAGCGGGTTTATCACATTTTATTTGACCGGGTACCCTGTTACGTCCAAATCCTGGACCGGGAATTGAAAGTGATCAGAGCAAACAAGCGTCAGCGTGAAACCTTTGGTAAAAGCGAAGGGAAATACTGTCATGAGGTCTATAAAAGGAAGAACACGCGCTGTTATCCTTGTCCGGCATTATTGGCTTTTCAAGACGGCCAGGTGCATACCTCTGAACAAGTCGGTTACACAAAAGACGGACGGGAAATATTGTATGTAACCACCGCGTCGCCATTAGCGAGGGGTGATAAAGAAATCACCCACGTCATCGAAATATCGATGGACGTCACCGCGATGCGATCTTTATTAAGCCAGCTGGAAAAGGCAAATGCGCTTGAAGAAAACCTGATCAACAACTCGACCGACGGCATCGTGGCTTATGATGAAGCGGGAAAAATAATGGTGGTCAATCCTGCCGCTGAGAAAATGCTCAAATGCCCTGTTGGGGAAGCGGTAAGCGGCAGTATCCTGCAAAACATGCTGCCTCAGGAATTTCAAGAGGTCTATGAGGATCGCCGTTCAACCATTCATCTTGATGAAACAAACGTCATCGCCAAAGACGGCGAAAAGATTCCGGTTCGATTCCGTGGCGTCGCGCTTCGAAGTAATGGAGAATCTCTGGGCTGTGCCGCTTTTTTCCAGGATTTACGTCCACTCAAACGTCTGGAAGAAGAAAAACTGGAAGCGGAACGTTTGGCGGCGGTGGGAGAAACCGTGGCCGGTCTTGCCCATAGTGTGAAAAATGTTCTCCAAGCGTTGGAAGGCGGCATGTACGCCGTCCGGTCAGGTTTGGAAAAGAAAAACGAAGACCGCGTGCTGAAAGGCTGGGGAGTCATCGAAAGAAATTTCGACAAGGTCACTGGCCTGGTGAAGGATTTTTTGAGTTTTTCCAAAGGCAGGTTGCCGGAAACCCAATATGTTGATCCCAACCAACTGGTGGAAGAAGTGGTCTCCCTCTATAAAGATGTTGCAGATAAGGCCAATGTTGAACTTGTAACCGATTTAGATAGTCAGATAGAACCAGCGCCGCTGGACCCGAGCGGCATACACACGTGTCTCACGAATTTACTTTCGAATGCCATCGATGCCTCGATTATCAGCGACAAACAACGTGGGCGAGTGACTCTGCGAACCGGTGAAAACAATGGAGCCATCATTATCGATGTATCCGATGAAGGATGCGGTATGGACTATGATGTAAAACGGAGAGTGTTCACCACTTTTTTCACAACCAAAGGCGGCGGGGGGACAGGACTGGGACTGCTCACCACCCGAAAAATCGTACAAGAACACGGCGGGCAGATCACGTTGGAATCCGAACCGGGGAAAGGCACCACCTTTCGAATTGAGTTACCACGGCACCGGTTGCCGCCGCCGGCTCAGCCTTTATAAAATACTTAATGCCATGAGAGAATTCGACGTTCCATTTCTTCATTGGAAATAAAACGATCATTCCGTGAATCTTTAAGCCCACGATCAATCATAACCGTTCAGGGTGCTTGGAAACTTTCGAAAGTCATGTTATAAATGAAAGTAGAATTTTTTATTTATTTCTTGATAGAGATTTATTAATAAGGAGTCCTATAGTGCCTTTCAACGATAAGACTATTCTTGTGGTGGATGATGAAGAAGAAGTGGTACAGTTTCTGTCGATGGCTCTTGAAGATGCCGGTTTTAACGTTATGACCGCTTATGACGGCTTTGAAGCTCTTGAAAAGATCAAAGAAAGTAAACCGGACTTGATTTCTCTCGATTTGGTTATGCCGAATCATTCAGGGGCGAAATTGGTACGGGATTTAAAGAAGGACAAGGAATTGGCCCATATTCCCACTTTGATTGTAACCGGTCACGCGCGCGATGACCTCGGCCGAGCCGATTTCGAGGAACTCACCATGTCCGGTCCGGGCATCTACCTCGAAAAACCGGTCAAACCGAAGCAATATGTTAATGCGGTGAAAAAAATATTGAATATGGAAACTTCCGAAAACGAGACCCCCACCTCCGGGCTAAAAGAGGAGGTCAAGACTTTAGTAGAAGACGCCAGCGAAGAAGAATTGAAGAAAGCGATGGAATTGTTGCGCAAAAATAAAGGGTAAGTGTAATACATTGGTGGTCCTTTTCCGGGCTAATCCTATGATTTTTAGGGGAGATATAAGATGACCACAATCAACACCAAAAAAATTCTGGTAATCGAGGACGAAGAAGATGTCGTCAATTTCTTGAAAATGGTCCTTGAAGATGCTGGTTACGAAGTGGATACCGCCTACGACGGTGAACAAGCCATTGAATGCATAAAGAATGACAAGCCGGATTTAATTTCACTGGATATGATTATGCCCAATAAAACCGGGATTGGGCTTTATAATGAACTTCGGCATTCACCTGAATATAAAGACATCCCCATCATTGTAGTCACCGGAGTCGATACCGGTTCCTATGGACAGATGAGCTGCAAGGAATTTCTTGAAAAAAGAGCCGTTTCAAAACCACAAGCCTATCTCATCAAACCCATCAACGCTGATGAATTGATTAAAACGGTGCAAGACGTGTTGGGTGAGTCTTAATATTAATGCACTTTTTGATCAAAGTTTTTTGGACCCACTATCAGTGGTATTATATAAATATTTAATATATAAAAGTCTTGCGTTTTACTCATGTTATCCTATCCTACTTAATATTAAAGATATAATACGGTAATATTTGGTTTTTGAGTGCCTAAAGATGTATAAGTATAAGATTAATTTAAAGGGAGAAAATTTTTTACCCTAAAAAGTATGGTTTGAAATTATCCCAACGGGATTTAAGAAAATAGCCAGCGGGCAACGCCCCTGGAATGTTAAATACAAAAACAAATTCCGCCCTGAAGGGGCCTAAGAAAAAGGAACTTCTATAACCCTTACCTTCTGGACATATGTCACTATTTTCAGGGTAAGGGGCTTTATGTGGATTTTCCCAGGGCTGTTAACCCTGGCTATCTTCTACAATCCCATTTGGGGTAAAAAAATAACATTCCTCCCATACATTTGGAAAAAAGGCCGTTAATGATTGTAAAAGAAATCATTATCAGCACTTTGCAAAGTAGTTTATCAATTGCAGGATACACCATATATATTTCACACAAATAGATGTATGTTGACCTTAAAGGCCTTGATTGTATAGTTACAGGAACACATCCGTCATAACGGGAAGCAACAGTGACCTATTTAGTGTCCATTCTCTTTTATCTGTTTCTGTTGACCGGAATTGCGGTCTATAAAAGTTTTCAGGTTAAAACCCAGTCTGATTTCTCGGTTGCCGGTAGAAGTTTATCACCTTGGATTTTGGTCTGCACCATGTTGGCAGTATGGATCGGTACCGGCTCCATCGTAGGGAACGCCGGGAAAACGTATGAAACCGGTCTGGCGGCGATTATTCTTCCTTTGGGCAGTGTGTGCGGTATGATCGTCCTCACGCAAATCGCAGGTAAAGCGCGTACATATGAAGTGTATTCCGTCCCGGAAATTATCGGTAACCGATACGGGCAAACCGCCCGTTTGCTCGCTGTAATTGCTTTGGTTGCCGCTTATATGGTAATCGTCAGTTATCAATTCAACGCCGGTGGAGCGGTACTCAAAGTGATCTTAACTGATGAAGCCGGTCAATCTCTTTTATCCATTAAAACTGCGACAATCATCGCCGCTGTGTTTATCATCATCTATACCATTCTGGCAGGTTTGATGAGTATCACGTATATGGACATTGTTACGGGGATCATTATTACAGCCTCTTTATTCATCGCACTTCCTTTGTTGTGGATAAAAGCCGGGGGGTGGAACGGTATGGAAGCATCCTTTGCTGCGATGGGTAATAAACCCGATCATATGCGGGCATGGGGTGTCTATTCAACCGTGGAGATTATAAATTACTGTCTGCCCCCTTTTCTCTTGATTTTAGGGGATGCCAACCTGTATCAGCGATTTTTTGCCAGCAAGAATGCCAAAAGCGCAACGTCTGCGGCTACATTTATGATCCTCGCCATATTTGTGATTGAACTTCTAATCATTCTGGAGGCCTGGATGTGCTCCAGCATGATCCCAAATGCCGAACAGGGAAGATACGTGTTGATTTACGCCGCCAAAGTTCTTATGCCCGACTTGCTTGGTATCATGTTTCTGGTGACGATTGTCGGTATCATTGTCTCGACAGCTGATTCGTTCCTCCTGGTCCCTTCAACCTGCCTGATACGGGATGTTTACCTGAATTATATCGACCCAGAAGCCAGTGAAAAAAAAGGTATTGTTTTTTAGCCGGAATTTTAGTGTTGATACTTGGGATCATTGCGTATCTTGTTTCCTTGGCGTTTGCCAGGTCGGTCACGATTTTCGAAAAAGCTTTATACGCTTATACTATTTATGGTTCCGCCATCACTCCCTGTCTTGTGGCGGCCTTGTTTTGGAAAGGGGCGGCCAAATGGGGTGCAATTACCTCCATTGTAGCCGGAACGATTGTGACTTTGTTATGGTCTGAAGCGGAGGGTCTTCATGAAGTACTACCGGAATCGATAGCGGCTCTGGATGCGGTTCTTCCCGCTATTACCATATCCGTTCTGTTTTTAGTTGGGATTAGTTTAATAACGCGAAAAAGATAAGAGAAGGAGAACCTATGTTTCACACATATGTTTATATTCAACGCCGGGAACAATTGAAAAAAACTCTCGATTCGGGCATCGCTTTATTTTTGGGGAATGATGAAAGCCCCATGAACTTCACTGCCAATACTTACCCCTTTCGGCAAGACAGCACATTTTTATATTATTTCGGCCTCGATAAACCTGGTTTGGATGCGGTGATCGACATCGATGAAGGCGAGACTATCCTGTTTGGCGATGAATTGCCGCTGAATGATAGAATCTGGACAGGGCCACTTCCTGCTTTGAAAGATCAATCCGAAAAGGCCGGTGTCAAAGATGTCAGACGGAAGGAAAAATTTGAAGACTACCTGGAGAATGCTCTTCGCCAGAATAGAACCATCCATTTTCTTCCACAATACCGGCCTGAAAACAAAATAAAAATCCATCAGCTGCTCAAAATAAATATCGATGATGTGGAAGACAATACCTCTATAGCTTTTATTAATGCGGTGGTGAAGCAAAGATCGGTTAAAGGCCAGGAGGAAATCGAACAAATCGAATTGGCGCTTAAAACCACACATTTTATGCATTTGGCAGGTATAGTAATGTCAAAGTCTGATTCGGATGAACGCAGTGTTGCTTCTTCATTGATTGATACTTTGCAATCCAAGGGTCTTCTTCCCCCTTATCCGCCGATTGTAACGATTCACGGAGAAATTTTGCATAATCCGCATTATAAAAATAAATTTAAACCCGGTGATCTTGTCCTCATTGACGCAGGCGCTGAATCACCTCTTCATTATGCTACAGATATTACACGCACAAGCCCGGTCAGCAAAAAGTTCTCTCGGAAACAAAAAGAGATTTACACCATCGTCTTGAATGCGCAATTGGAAGCGATTGAGACAATAAAACCAGGCGTTGAATATCGTGATGTCCATCGGATTGCCTCACGAGTTCTTGTGTCCGGATTGAAGGATATAGGCTTGATTAAAGGTGATGTTGATGAAGCGGTGGAAGCCGGAGCACATACGTTGTTTTTCCCGCACGGTATCGGCCATATGCTGGGATTGGATGTACACGATATGGAAGCGTTAGGAGAAGATTACGTCGGATACACCGAAACGATTAAACGCCGGAGTGATTTCGGATGGTCCTCTCTGCGTCTGGCAAAAACACTTGAACCTGGATTTGTCGTCACTGTCGAGCCAGGCATCTATTTTATCCCCGACTTGATTGATCTTTGGAAATCGGATCACAAATTGGCTGATTTTATCAATTATGATAAGGTAGAAAAATATCGTGATTTTGGCGGCATCCGGATCGAAGATAATGTGT
>CAZXSQ010000285.1:3039-9161 GCA_964643335.1 uncultured bacterium | reverse complement strand
TATCTATCAACCTGATATAATCCATATTGTAAGAAAGGATCGATATATGCAAGCAAAATCAAATTCTTCGAGGAGTCTTTACGGTTTAATCATAGCCACTTTATTCTTTTACCCATTTTGTGATTCATTCAGCGCCGAACCGGACACCGAATTTGTTTCATTATTTAACGGCAAGGATTTATCCGGCTGGGTGGTTATGGGGAATCCTCAAGCATTTACAGTGCAAGATGGAAGCATTTACAGTACTGGCGCTTCACCCTATCCGGTTTGGGTGAGAACGCAAAAAAAATTCGAAAATTTTATCCTTCGCTTTGAATATAAAACTGAAGGATGGTATGAAGGCGGTCTATTTCTCCACGCACCGCTTGAAGGCCGTGCTTCTAAAATCGGTATGAAAATGCATATCCGGCATGACCGGCATTGGTTAGGAAAACGTTCTCCAGGAGCAATTTACGATGCCGCTGAACCAGACAAACTGGTCAATCTGCCATCCGGTCAATGGAACCAATGTGAAATCCACTGCAATTGGCCGCAGCTGCTCATTACACTGAATGATGAAGTGATTCACGATATCGATATGAACGCGCATGAAGAATTGAAATACCGCATGCGCAGAGGATATATTGGCATTCAAGGGATAGGCTGCCGGGGCTATTTCCGCAATATACGAATCCATGAATTACCAAGTAAAGAAAAATGGAATTACTTATTTGAAAAAGGTCTGGATGGTTTCACCTTTCAAGAACACACCAACTGGTCGATTGAGGATGGTATTTTGCTGGGACAAGGTAAATTAGGGCACGCCATAACCAGACAAGTTTTTGAAGAACCATTTGAACTGCAGGTATGGGTCAAGACGATCCTCAATGGCAATGGTGGAGTCAGATGCCGATGGGGAGAAGAAAGCCAGGATTTCGAAGTTCAGGTCTTCAATGTTCCGGACAGCACCAATCCTACTGGCAGTATTTACGGCCATGTTCCAGCGAACCGTGTTGTCAGCGAAGATAACCAATGGTTCTTGATGCAAATCTTCGCACTTGGTTCACAGGTCGTTATTCGTGTAGATGGAGAAACAGTAGCCCATTCTGATGAGTTGCCACCCCCATTTAAGGGGCACATCGCTTTTCAACAGCATACCCTCAATTCAAGAATCTGGTATAAAAATGCACGGATTAAATCAGTGGAATTTGAATAAAAACAGAATTTATGTACCAAAACAGATTATTTCCCCGGCTTGGAGTGTTTAAAACGGACAAATATTCTCCCGAAGTTTTTACTGTCTTTATCGATTCGATGATAAAGTTTTTTGATATGCGGTTGCTGCAAGAACCTCAAAACATGTTTCTTCAGCTGCCCACTTCCCTTCCCAGGAATAATTTCAATCAAAGAAATACGCTTTTCGACCGCTTGATTGAGAATTTTATCGAGCTCATCGTCGATCTTTTTCCCTTTATTATATATTTCATGCAGATCGAGTTTTAATTTCGCCATGACTGCTTTCAAATTGATAAATAATCTCAAGAGCCCAGTTTGCTTTGACTGATTTTCTTGTTATTCAATTCCCGCCATAACTCTTCCGCGTCAAAACATAACTGGCGAATCTCTTCGATCATCTTTTTTTCCTCTTCGGTGAAATTCTGATCGGTTCTTCTATAAGCAACTGATATTTTGATACGACGCAGGTTATAGATGCAGTCGGCAGTTTCAAGAGAGACTTTCATATTTTTTTTAATATCCAACTGCATGCGATTATAATGATTCCGTGCACGTTCTAAAAATGTTTTAATATCATTCTTCATTGTATGCCATCTTTTATCAAAAAATGAAAATTCATTACCACTACAAGTTATGAACAATTACTTATAGCATAGTGGTCAAATCAAAACTTTTCCAACCCGCCCATCGCCCGTATAATAAATAAGAAGACTTTTCACGCGGGAAGAAAGAAACCCGCCGGCTTATGCATTAATTTATTCAGTTAGTTGGATTCAGAGAAGGCCAACTCCATTATAAAACAAGGAACAATCAATGAATGAGACCGGAAAACAAGAATTTGCACTACGTTTGATGGAGGAAAGAGATTTTCCCCGCTGCCAGGAATTAAAAGAAATGGTGAGGTGGAATCAAACTTTAGCCGACTGGCAGCGTTTTCTAAGCTACGATCCACTAGGCTGCTTTGTGGCCGAGAAAAACAATATCGTGGTCGGAACGGCTTGCACCATACCGTATGAAGACCGTTTCGGTTGGATCGCCATGGTGATTGTGGATCCAAACCACCGTAGGGAGGGTATCGGCAAAGCCTTGCTTTACGCCGGATTTGAACATCTGGAAAACCGTGGCCTGACGGTAAAACTCGACGCGACTCCCGAAGGAAAATTATTATACGATACTATTGGTTTTGTTGATGAATACAACCTGGCTCGCTGGGAAGCCGATCGGATCGAACCCCCTCCCGCAAATGTGCTCTGTGAAGAAATCAGCCTTGATGATGTTGAAGCAATAAATGACTACGACGCGCCCATCTTCGGTGCATCGAGAAAACAGGTTCTTGAATCTTATTTGCAATATTATCCCGATTTTGGTTTTGCCGTCCGCAAAAATAGAAAAATCAGAGGGTATATAATGGCGCGTGAAGGTACCAATGCGTTTCATATCGGCCCTTGGGTAGCCAATGATCCAGAAGCAGCACAAGCCTTGCTATTCAAACTCATACGAGTTCGGAATCCACATCGAACCTTTATTGATATTATCGATCCCAATCCCCACAGCCAACACATGCTGGAAACTCTGGGCTTCATACAACAAAGACCGTTCATCCGCATGTATAGAGGAAAAAACCCTTCCCCTGGTATACCGGAATTGGTATACAGCTTAAGCGGTCCCGAACTCGGTTGATCGGCAAAATAAACCTTTAAGTTTTTTAATTTCCCAAATAAACAATAGAAAACCATCTTGCCGGGTAATCATGACAAAAAATTATAATACACAGCACAAATAGTGGGTAAAGCAAGCGTCCCCGCTTGCCGAGCCAAGCAGGCGTGGACACCTGCTCTACCCACGTTGATTATCATAGAAACTGCCAGTTTATTTACAGACCAACGAAAACAGTTTCAAGCGGAGACATATACTTCAGCAACTCTAGAAAAATCCACTCTCACAAACAGAATGAATACCCAGACAAGAACTCACCACCATTGAAATTCAATGAATGCTTGCCGATTAACAACACACCCCAATGCCTGGCTAGAAAAAGTTCACTACTTTTTCGAACCGCCAAGAATCGCGTCTTTGCACGCTTTGGCAACCCTGAATTTCACCACAGTTTTGGCCGGGATCTTGATAGTTTCACCGGTGGCCGGGTTACGTCCCTGACGGGCTTTGCGCTTCACCAAAACCAGTTTGCCAAAACCAGGAATTGTGAATCCTTTTTTGGCTTCCTTGTAACCAACATTGGCTAATTCATCAAAGAAATCTGAAGCCTGCTTTTTGGTGATACCGAGTTTCTCTGACATGTGCGTGACCAACTGACTTTTAGTAATTGGTTTTGCAGAGGTTTTTTTGGATCTTGACTTCGACGTCGACTTTTTCATATCGACTCTCCTTTATGAGAAATAAAATTACATCGAATGTAATTTAGCAAAAAGTTGGCTCACGTCAAGCGAAAAAATGAAAAAAATACCGTTATTTTTACCTTTTTACATTTTTTTGGCTTTTTTTTCAACCAGAGTGGCACTGAAAAGGCTTATTTGTACGCAAATCCCTGTTTATGGCAGCTATGTTTCGCTTAAGTTGGGCATATTTTTCATAGGGTATAGAGCGGGATCTGAAGGGTGCAAGGGAATTGTTTTGCAGTAAAGGGTCCTCGCGTGGATCGAACTGAAAATCCGGTACATCTTGTGAAAACATAGACGTACCAGGCACCGGTGAATACATCGTCAGTTTAATTTCACTGCCTGCATTAGAGACAATTTGACACCCCTCTTTCACAATGTCGAGTGACTGATTGGGTAAGCCAAACAATAGGTAAGTACCGATCTCTCCAGCCGTAAAACCGGCTTCATGAAGTGACTGCATGGCATAAAGGTATTCTTCCGTATATACTTTTGCCCCAGTTGAACGCTGCAAATCCCGTTGAACCAATTCCAATCCCAGCCGAATAGTTGTAAAACCGGATTTTTTTAGAAGATAAGCCGCCGCTGCATCAATTTGCCGAACATGTAAGGCATTGGGGGTATGAAAACGTACTTGTATACCGCGTTTAATTATGTTTTCCATCAGAGGGATAAAATAGTTTTCTTTTTTCATCAATAAGGCGTCGTCATAAAAAACCAGATCGGTTGCGCCGTAACGCTTTACCAGAATTTCAACGGAATTGGCCACTTGTTCTGGATCATAATGAATAAAATCTGGCCAGAGGGAATGGGTTGCACAGTAAGTACAATGGCAGGGACATCCGGTCGAAGTCAATATAGGAAAGCAGGTTTCTCCATCTAAAAGATCATAAGCCGGATCAATCCATGTGGATTGATCCCCCTCGCATTGGTGCATAGAGGTTCCAGCAATTTCTAGAATATTATTCACGATTTCCGGCCAATGCCTGCCGATAACAACGCCATCGGCATTGGAAAATCGCTCGGCATGTTCTCTGCACAAAGTAGCATATATGCCTCCCAATACCACACAGGCTTTAGGAAACAGCCTCCTCGTCATTCGAATCGCTTCGAATGCGCCTGGATACCAGTAAGTCATCATACAGGGAATAATGACCAAATCTGGTGAAGGCTTTCTTCTCAAATTGGCTTCAACACGTTCAGGAGGGATACCGTAGCGTTTATACGCTCTCGGCACCCACTCAATGATTTTCGGAACAGGTATACTTTCCCGATAATAATGGCCACAGCCGAGAGGATTCAGGCGATGTTTTGGGGGCTTCCGCAAGCCTTCCAAATCAGCGGAATGGCGATTCAAGCAGTCATACAAATCAACGGTCAAACCACATTGCCGCAGAAGTAAGGCCAAGCGGAGGAGATTCAATGGACGTGTCCAATGGTCAAACGCCGCAAAATCAGTTATCCATGGATTAAACAAAAGAGCACGCATATTCACTCAAATTCTAAATTATTACTTCAACACCTATTCATAATTAAATTATACTATCGCTTTTGTTTTTTTGGGTGCCATCCAGGAATTTTGTACTTATGATCGTGAATGTTTCCCTGATAAATCAATGCAATTACATCTATTATATTACAAAATCAACTTTCATTGTTCAAAAAATTTTTCCAAAATCTAAAGAAAATGTCCATTATCCAAAACAATCTTCAACAACTTCAACAAGTCAATCCGGCTTTAGCGGCAGAAGTAACCGGTACACGGGAAGACGCCAACGTCTCTCTACAGCAAACCCGCTCCGGTACACCAACCCTGATCGTTCATAAAGCAGATGGAGCCTATGCCCTCCATCATCCTGAAAACCCGATCAAACATAGCACAGAGTTCCTGTCTTCAATTCAAGAGCTACCCAAAGCACAAAACATCACCTTTTTGGGATGTGGATTGTTCTATCTTCCCCACCTTTTACTAAAGCAAAGACCGCTGCCAAGACGGCTTTTTCTACTTGAACCGTCTCTTTCCGTATTTCGAAAAACCATGCAAACCGTGGATATCTCCGAACTGATTCAAAACCCAGCCGTAACCATAATAGTCAATTCAGAACGAGGCAGCATTTATAACGCCATGATGCCTTATTTAATGGATATTATGGCCAACTCTTTGCTTCTCATCGATGTGCCCCCATCCACCGCCGCTTTTCCGGAATGGACTAAAACAGCCAAACAGAAAATTCGAGAACTGTTGCAGTTTGGACAAAGCGGACTCGTAACCAAATTTAAGGACGGCCCTCGGTGTCTGAATAATCTCTTGCAAAATATGGACTTTATCGGAAACAGCCCGGGCTTGAAGAATCTCGGTGATCTATTTAACGATGTTCCTGCTATTATTGTCGCCGCTGGTCCTTCACTTGAAAAAAATATAGACGAAATCGAATTTGTTTCTATAAATGAATGCTCTTTAGTCAAGAAAAGCAGATTGTATGAATTTTTGGAGAAAAATCGCTGAAGAAA
>CAZXSQ010000285.1:612-3029 GCA_964643335.1 uncultured bacterium | reverse complement strand
TATAGACGAAATCGAACATGCTCAAAACGAATTTCTGATCATCTCAACCGATACAGCATATCAGAAATTAGTAAAGCATGGCATCATCCCTCATTTGGTGGTCACCGTGGATCCCACAAAATTGAACTTATTCCACTTTCCTGACAGCCATTATGATGTAGATTCTTTTCTAGTATTTGATCCGGAAGCACGGCATGAAATCATCCAAAAGTTCTCCCGCCGGCTTACTTATATGACAGATAAACATCCTTTTTTTGATTGGCTTGACCGTCAATGTGGAGAAAAGGGGGGTATTAAAAAAGGAGGAATGGTTTCGCAGGCGGGATTCCATGCAGCCTCGTATTTGGGTTGCAGACCCATCATCCTTGTCGGGCAGGATCTGGCATTGGACCCCTCAAGCGGAGCAACGCATACACAAGAAACAGCATGGAGCCGCAGAGTTCATTTTATCGATAACGACAAAAATCATGCCGATGTTCCGATACCGGGCGAAACGGAAAAAACCAGCCGCGAACCACTCTATTGGGTTGATGGAGTTAGTGGACAGCCGGTCCCAACCATGCAGAGTTTTTTAGTCTACATTCGAATGGTAGAAGAAGATGTAAGGCAAACCAATGTTCCCGTTATCGATGCGTCCGAAGGCGGTGCAAAAATTCATGGAACCATCATCCAATCCTTACAAGAAACCATTGAAAAAGAAAGAAAGCCTTCTGTTAATATGAAAGAAAAAATGGGAGTCTTGATTGAACTCTGTAATAAGACGTCTTTACCTTCTCTTTCTTCCATCAAACAAAAATTAAGGGATATGCTCGAACATTCAACCCAAAAAGCAAATGAAGGTCTTGAGTATCTTGAATCACATAAACATCTGGATGCGCAACAATTGGAAAAAGAATTAGATGCATACCGGTTTCATATTTTTTCCAATCCTATCGCTGAATATTTGATAGAATACGGCGCGCCACGTGAGTTATTTGAATTTCTTAAATTGGGTCCGGCCAATGCGGATAAAGCTCAAAAAAGGGAGATTCTTCATCAGCGGTATCTTGCTTTGCTGGAAGCGGTTCAGAAAGCCAAAGACAGGCTAGAACAACATTTATCTTAATCTTTACCGATATCATCCTGCCAATCTTCTACTTGAAATTCACCATTGTTATCTATGTAAACATAATACAGTGAATCGAACCCTTCTTCAAAAGAGGGGATTTCCAACCTGTTATACATATTGAAAATCCCTTTTTTGGGAATGACATGTTCTTTTTGCCGCTGCTTATTCCGCTCGATGGCATCTTGTATTTTCGATTGAAAATAATACCCAACCATCTCGAATCCGGCGGATTTAGCCAGTTCGAAATATCTCTTCCTCGTTTTAATTGTCGTATTGGTATTATCCACAACGAAGGGTTGTTTGGTTTGGACACAGCTTTCGAGAAAGACCTTTTCACGATGGCGGGTTTTCAACAAATCAAGACTGATTCGAACATGTGAATTAAAGAATTTTTCCTTATAAAAGGTCGTTTTCCCTGTCGCCTGGATACCGATAAAAATAACAGCTTGCATTTTTCTGTTAATGAATCAGGCTGTAAAGATAGCCAGAAGTTTAATTAATCATTTACTTTTCTCTAAACGTGGGAAAAGCGGTTTCCCTGTCGATATAGTTTTTCCGGCAGTCAGGTCAATTTGTTCCAAATCGGAAAGCAATGGAAATCCACCGTCAATCGGGCAGGCAAGACGGTTTAACATTTCTTCCGCTGTTCCCGGCATCGCTGGATAAATTAATATTGCACATGTGCGAAGCGCTTCGGTCAAATTTAATAGCACACGATCCAATTGATCGGTTTTTGTCTCGTCCTTGGCCAAAGCCCAGGGAGCCTGCTCATCAACATACCGGTTGGCATGAGAGATCAGTTCCCAAACCGTCACCAGGGCTTGATGCAAAGCATACCGTTCCATTTGTTCATTGTAGGCTTGGATAGTTTTTTGGGTGTTATCTCTTAAACCATCCTCTGATCCTGTAGCCTGCGGCACGACACTACCCCTGTATTTTTTAATCATTGAGCAAACACGCGAGAACAAATTCCCCAAATCATTGGCCAAATCGGCATTGTACCGGTTGATTAAGGATTCCTCCGTATAATTTCCATCTTGACCGAAAGCAATTTCACGCAAGAGAAAATACCGCAGCGGATCACGGCCGTAGTCTTCGATTAACGACTCCGGTTCAACAATATTACCAATAGTTTTGGACATTTTTTCACCCTTATGATAGATGAAACCATGAACAAGGACCTGTTTCGGCAGAGGCAAATCGGTAGACATGAGCATCGCCGGCCAGAAAATGGAATGAAAACGATTGATGTCCTTGCCGATCATATGCACATCTGCTGGCCAAAATTGATTGAACAATTCATTGTCTT
>CAZXSQ010000285.1:0-602 GCA_964643335.1 uncultured bacterium | reverse complement strand
ATCCCACCCCGGTTAAATAATTGGAAAGTGCATCGAACCATACATAAGCGACATGACTCGTATCCCACGGAATCGGCACACCCCATTGAGTTGTGGATCGCGAAATACTGATATCCTGCAGTCCCTGCTTAAGCAAACCCAACATTTCGTTTTTGTAAGTTTCAGGCTGGACGAACTTTGTGTTTTCTTCATAATAGCGAATAAGAGGTTGAGTATAGTCACTCAGCTTAAAAAAGTAATTTTCCTCTTCAATCCAGGATGGAGGGCGATTATGGACGGGGCAGTTACCTTCTACCAACTCTTTTTCTTGATAATATGCTTCGCAGGAATAGCAATACCAGCCTGTATAAGCACTTTTATAGATATCTCCTTTTTTGTTCGAACGCCGCAGCATTTCTTGAGTCGTATCATGATGACGTGGTTCGCTGGTGCGGATGAAACCATCAAGACTCGAACCCACTTTCTTGTGCAAATCCCGGAATATATCTGCCATCCGGTCACAGTATTGCATGATAGGCTCCCCAGCCTCCCTGGCTGCCCTTTCAACTTGGGCACTGTGTTCATCCACACCCGAAAGGAAAAACACCTTTTTCCCTTGCATA
>CAZXSQ010000284.1:0-9161 GCA_964643335.1 uncultured bacterium | reverse complement strand
GCTGTGGGCTTGGCTGGCTTTGATCTCATTTCAATTCATTTTGATGGTCATCGGCCCGGCCCTGATCCTGCCATTATTTAATAAATTCACCCCCCTTCCTGAAGGGAATCTAAGGAATTTGATTGAACAAGTCGCCAAAAAATCAGGAATTGCGTTTCGTTCCATCAAAGTCATGGATGGCAGCAAACGTTCAAAGCATTCAAACGCCTTTTTTACGGGAATTGGAAAATTCAAAACCATCGCACTTTTTGACACTTTGCTTGATCACTTGGAAGATAAAGAAATTCAGTCAGTGGTTGCCCATGAAATAGGGCATCTGAAGAAAAAACACATCACTAAACAATTTATATTATCGGGTGTTGTGCTTCTTGCCGGCTTTTATTGTGCTCATTTGCTGATTCAACAGCCCTGGCTGGTCACACCTTTTGGATTTACACCTGGACATACTGCACCAGGTCTAGTTATGATTATTATTTTTGGTTCATTGATTCTTTTTTGGGTATCCCCGCTGGGTAACTTTTTGAGCAGGAAATACGAATATGAAGCGGATCAATTTGCGCAGGACCAAATCGGGCAGACTCAACCTTTAATAAATGCTTTATATAAGTTATATGAGAAAAACTTGAGCCATTTAACCCCCCATCCAATTTACAGCATGTTTCATTATTCTCATCCAACATTAAAAGAGCGTGAAAAAACTCTTCTTAATAACTGAACTTCATCCTTATTTACTCTAGTCCCTGAACTAACTCCAAAGCCATCCGGCGATATTTCTCGTGAAATCCCTTCCCTAACTTTTCCAATCTAATATCTTCAAAACCGGCTAAAATCGCCTTCTTTTTATGTTTCGGGATCAACTTTTCAGCGATAGGAAAAAGTATTTTCTCTTCTTTCTCAATATGCTGTTCTATAAGTTCAATATAATCAACTAGAAAATGTTCAAAGGCTTTTTCGGCCTTTTTAAAATCCTGCTTGTTCACATCAGCCAGATTGGATAGTTCACTGATCAATATACGGGAATGGAGATGTTCTTCTTTTAGTTGTTCAGTCAACTTCTGGACTTCTGGCCCACCAAACGCATGGATGATCGGGAAATAATATTCTTCTTCTTTGCCAAAGTGACATATATCCACGAAATTTCTGAAAAAATTAATCAGTTTATGTATTCTTTTCATATCCGCTTCTTGAGTTTCACGAATCGAACGCGCTTCCTCCACGGCAACCTGCAGAACCGCTTGAATGATTAAATGATCTTTTTTTAGATTTTCACTTGGAGATTCACCATACTCCTCCAACAGACTATTTATAGTGACAGGCTGAGTAGCCTGTTTCACTTTTGACAAAGGCTGAGTGGCCTGTTTGATCCAACTTTTTGTAGGAATATCTCCCAACAATGAAATAGAATCTAAGTATAATTTATTAACAAAATGTATAAATTCTACATAGTCGGAAACATATTTTCTGCCGGCTCTCACACTCTGATCAGCATTTTTTCTTGTTTTCAAGAGCTGGTTTAATCTCTCCTTCAAGCCCTTTGCAATAATTTGGTCATACAAATAAATCAGATTATCAACTTTCCCTTTTTCAATCGCATTGTCCGCCGTCATAACGGCAACATTTGTATCTGAATTTTTAGGTTTTAAACCTGTGTAATCAACACCTTTACTCTCACAATGCAATCGGACCAATATCTCAAAAAAATGCCGGTCAGCCAGTTCCTTTGCTTCAGAACCTTTGGTTCTAACAGCCATGGTTTGTTGAAACGTTTTTTTGATCTGATCTTCATGGGTCTCCTCTACCCATTTCAATACGATTTTCACATTTCCATTCTTCAGTGCCTTTTTAGCGTCAGTAATGACAGGCCCATCCATGGAATCGAAATAGCCAGAAGCAACAGCGGAATAAGGAATAAATATTAGAATAATACTTATTGGTATCCTCAAGAGTTTAAACATTTTAAGGTCTCCATGCTCAATGGTTTCTTCATACAATAATTGTTGATAACGCAATTCCCATGCCTGCCCTATACCAAGTAATCAATCTCTAACCCCTCCTTCGCACCTTTGCGTTAAATAAAAATGCAAATAATCCTGCCTCTAAATAGAATCTTCAGAACTTAACAATTCTAAGTAGTTCAACTATAGTGATTAAGAATGAGCTATCCGATTAATTTCCCGCAGTAAATTGATTAGCGGCTAATCAAGAAATCCGATTACTGGATTTGCCGATTTACCGGAGGTCAAGAATTATTTTTAACCGCAATATCATCCTATTGATTCTCTTCTTTCTTTCAGGTTTCACCGCATTGATTTATGAAGTGATCTGGACCAAATTATTGACCCTTACTTTCGGTGTATCGGCTTTTGCTGTGGCTGCTGTGCTCATGGCGTTTATGGGTGGACTGGCATTGGGATCGTTTCTGCTGGGCAGAATCATCGACGTTCGAACCGACCATATACGGTTTTATGGATTTCTTGAACTGGGAATTGGAATTTACGCTCTTCTTTTACCTATACTTCTTCACTTCAGTGGCGGTCTTTTCGTTATAATATTCCGGCAATTGAAACCTGAATTCTTTGCCATGAGCCTTATCCGGCTTGTATTCTCTGTTCTCCTATTGCTGATTCCAACGGTGATGATGGGTGGAACCCTGCCGATCATGAGTGCCTTTCTGACCCGGACGGTGGAAACTGCAGGGGCGCGAACAGCCTTACTTTACGGAATCAATACATTAGGAGCAACCTGCGGATGTCTGGCAGCGGGTTTCATTCTCATCCCGGCTTTGGGTCTTAACCTCACAACCTGGTTCGCTTCATGTATTAACATTTCCATTTTTATGGTGGCTTTTGGACTCCACGTAAAATTACCCGAATCTCCCTACAAACATCCTGAACCGATCACCGATGAAGGCAGTAGAGAGGTTTACACACATCGTGTACTGATATTCACAGCGGCCGCTATCGGTCTGTCCGGTTTTACAGCCATGATCTACGAAACCATCTGGACTCGAGTTTTGTCCATGATTATTGGTACCACAGTTTACGCTTTCACAACCATGCTTGCCGCATTCCTTACCGGCCTGGTTCTCGGAAGTTTAATTTACGCCAAGTGGCCACCCAAACGTCCATTACTTCTATTCGCTGCCGCTCAATTTTCAATAGGCGCATATGTTCTGGTTGGTATGCCATGGTTTGATCATTTTCCTTTTGCTTTCCTTCAAATCTTTGATTGGACGAACCAGAACTGGACACTCTTTCAATTCCTCAGATTCAGCATGCTTTTCATAATCATGCTGATCCCCACAACGTTTTTTGGTCTATCGCTCCCTCTTGCCGTTCAAATTTCAATTCAAAAATTAAGCGAAACAGGGAAAACGGTCGGTTCGACTGTCGGTTTTAATACAGTGGGTGCCATTTTGGGTTCATTTTTTGGGGGATTCATCTTTATCCCATTTCTTGGCTTTCAATTAGGCATGTTCGTGGCTGCCTTGATCAATATATTTATTGGATTAGTGCTTTTTGGCTTAAATCATGAATTGGACTGGACTAAACGCCTCTCTCTGGGCATTGCCGGAATGTCGCTTGTTTTGATCGCTGTGTTATTGTTATCTCCTTGGAATGTCCATTATTTGAACAGTGGAGCTTATATCTATGCCCATGACTATAACCAAATTGAAAGTACAAAGCGGCTGAAATCGGTTTTGAATACCTATCAGGTTCTTTATTATAAGGAAGGGATAACAGCCACAGTGGCGGTTATACGCTCACCACGGGGAACATATTCACTAACCATTGAAGGGAAAACAGACGCTTCAACGGGCAAAAACGCCGATATGTCCACCCAAATTCTCCTGGCTCATCTCCCCACTCTATTCGTGGATAATCCCAAAACAGCATTGAATATCGGTTTAGGAAGCGGAGTTAGCCTCGGATCTCTTTTAAAATATCCGGTAGAAGAAGTAGATGTTGTTGAAATATCAAAAGCAGTGGTTGAAGCTTCATATTATTTTCAAGAATACAACTACAACGCTTTGGAAAACCCTCGCACAAACTTAATAATTGGCGATGGACGCCACCATTTAAAAAGATCCACAAAAAAGTACGACTTAATTATCTCACAACCTTCCAATCCCTGGATTGCAGGTGTTTCCAATCTTTTCACCAAAGAATATTACCATCTCATGTCCCAAAGTTTGCAGCCAGAAGGGGTTGTTTGCCAATGGATACCTTCCTATCACATGTCACAAAAAATGCTGGCTACAATCTGTAAAACCTTCAAACAGGAATTCTCTTCAATTTCACTCTGGACAAGCAGTGTCGTCGGAGATCTGTTTTTAATTGGTTCCAATAAAAAACTCGAACTGGACTACCAACAATTTTTAGAAAGAATTCATAGGCCGAAAATTGCAGAAGATTTAAAAAGAATCGGCTTTTCCGATCCATCTATGCTGGCTTCAACATTCAAATTTGGGACGAAAAGCCTGAATCAATTTATAAATGAATTCAAGGATCTGCCAGCAAACACGGATATGCACCCAGTTATCGAGTATATGACACCCAAATTTCTTCTGAACCAAAAAGTGGCAAGGGATTTCAACCAACGCAGTGATCTCACGGGTGATTTATCCCAGATACTGCAAATCATTGATTTCACCAATGTCAACAACAAGCAAAAGTTTAAAAGCGTCCTGAAAGAATTAAGTGACGATGCTCCCAATCAATAATAAATTAAGATAAAAACAATAACCCCTGCAATAACTTCGCCTTATACACACCTATCCCCCTGACCAAGTGCTTTTTAGCTACACTTTATTCATAAGGTGTGACAAAACGGCACATAAAAAATATCCTCAATCAATCATATAAGGTGTTGTTAATATTAAACTTATATATTTGGCACTTTTTTTGTTATATTGGTTAAGTGAATTCAATAACAAGACTCAGATGATGAATGAGTCAATAAAATACATTTATGGAGGTATGAGCCATGTTAGGGTTCAATGCTTTCAGAGAGTTAGAACAAATTCGAAATGAACTCGATCAGGTTTTTGGTAGAAGGCATACGGCGAATGGAGAATCCTGGCCGTTGTCGTTTTTACCGGGAATCGCTGCCAGGCGTTATCCGAAGATCAATTTATCTGAAGATCAGGATAATATCTACGTTGAGGCTCTGGCACCGGGTATTGATCCCAAAAACTTCAATGTTTCTGTGTCTGGAAACATGTTGACATTAAGCGGAGAAAAAACCTCGGTTCCCGATGATGTGAAACCCGATGCGTTTCATCGAAGCGAGCGTGCAACAGGACGATTCGTCCGGACAATAGAACTTCCAGCTCAAGTTAATTCCAACCAGGTCGAGGCGGAATACAAGAACGGCATTCTTTTAGTCACAATGGCCAAAGCCGAAGAAGCCAAACCCAAATCAATTGAAGTAAAGGTATCATAAGAAAGGAGGTATACGACCATGGCCGAAAAAACTGTACCCACAACCCAACAAGAAACTAACGCTCCGGTAACGAAGGAAACGACACGGTCACAAAATTATTACGTCACTCCTCCTGTTGATATATATGAAGAGAAGGACAAATTGGTCTTAGTTGCCGACTTGCCGGGGAGTACAAAAGATTATGTGAAAGTCGATGTCGAGAATGGAATTTTAACGCTTCAGGCGACAACCGGCTCTGAAAAACACGGGAACACTATTTACAGTGAATTTGAGATGGTTAATTTCTTCCGTCAATTCGAACTTTCGGAAGAGGTGGATGTGGACAAGATATCCGCCGAAATGAAAAACGGCGTTCTTATCCTGAATCTGCCCAAAGTTGAAAAAGTAAAACCGAAACAGATTGAAGTAAAAGTATCAAGTTGATTCAAGGGATAGGCCTGCTTTGAAGAAACTACAGGCTTACCACTTCCAAAATGAAACTATAAAGGTGATAACTATGTATTTAATTCCATCAAGATTCTATCGTCGCTCTTTGAACGACCATAAAAAGTTGAATGAAGAACGGTTTTTCAATAATTTACCCGGCCTGTCTCGAGACGATACAGTCTCTCGATTCTTCACAAGTGGGCCTTCCGTGGACATCGAAGAAAATAACGATGAAATCATTGTTCATGCGGAGATGCCCGGACTTGAAAAGGATGACTTTTCAGTGGACATCATCGAAGACCGTTTAATCATTAAAGGGGAAAAGAAACGGAAAGAAGAAAAACAAGAGCGCAAATATCATTGGGTTGAGTCTTCATGCGGTACATTTGAACGAAACATTCATTTACCGTGTGAAATCGATCCAGAAAAAGCAACTGCTGAATATAAAAATGGCGTTCTGTTGCTTCAGCTGCCGAAAATTGAAGCCCACAGACACAAGGAAATCAAAATCAAATTTAACTGATCATTCTACACACTACTCTCCCTCAATCCATCGCAATCCTTCTACAGGATTGCGATTTTTTTATCCACACCTGGTTAGTATCCAACTATCCCAGAATAAAAATTGATGGAAGATATTTGTTTTGATTGAAAGCACGCCTGGAATATGTCAGTGAAGATGATACGCTTTTAGTATTAATCAGAAATGGCTCTAAGTTTTTAAAGGAGGCCGAACTTGCAGAATAATCAAATAGAACAAACCCTAGTTTTAATTAAACCGGATGCCTTGATCCTTTCATTGACTGGATATGTACTTTCACAACTGTCTGAAACCCACACAGGCTCGCTGATTGTTGGAACCAAGGTTGTGAATGTATCCAAATTGCTTGCAGAAGAACATTATGCAGAACATCGTGGCAAAGAATTTTATCCTCCACTCATTGAGTATATTATGGGGAAACTGCATTATCCCACCAATCCAAGTAAGCGAAGGGTCAAAGCGATAGTTTATCAAGGAGAAAAGATCGTCAATAAAATCCGGGAACTTGCCGGTCCTACAAATCCACACGTTGCCAGAAAGCAAAAACCCGGTACTGTTCGTTCCCTGGGGACGGTCATCCCCATTGAGAATGAAGAGGGAGAAGTTATCGGCAACCGGATGGACAATCTGATTCATGCTTCCGCCACTCCGGAGGAAGCGGAACGCGAAATCAAACTATGGTTTAAACCGAACGATATCCCGCCCCTCATGCGCATCTACGAATGCAAACAATGCGAAGAGTTTTTCTATTACAATGACGGAAACTTAACTACCAAATATGAACAAGGGAGTTTTTGTGTGTTATCCCCAGGCAATGTGGCGTGGAAATCAGACTTGGATGTGCTGCATATGATTCTTCAAGGATCGACAGCGCCAAGTTCCCTTAGCGCTGTAGTAGCGAAATATCTTATCAATGAACTTCCTGCCGAATGATCTCAACCTTAATCAATTTAAATTAGAGGGCTAGACTTAACTATCTTATATAAAATAGTTAGATTTTTTTTGAGTTATAACACACATGTAGTTTTTTTATCTAAAAATGAGAGGAGAAATTTCATGAATTTTTCAGAATTCACCCTATACATCATGTTGATTTTTCTCCCTGGAATCATTGCTTATAAAGTCTTTGATGAATTAACTCATCAAAAAGACAAAAAAGCGTATGAAGTAGTTGTATACTCATTCTTATTTGGTTTTTTTAGTTATTTTATATATTATTTAATTTTTTCTTTTCCTTATTGGTTTTCAGAATCCGAATTCCAATTTCATTTTCTAAGTACTTTGAAGGAACCTGAAACACTTGATTTTGAGGAAGTTTTTTATGTTTCATGCATTGCAATTATTGCTGGAGTGGTTATCACTTTAATTGATACATATAAAATTTTGTTTATTGTGGCTCGTTGGCTTCGGATTACAAAAAAGCATGGTGAATTAGATACATTTACTTTTCTCATGAACTCCAATATAGGAAAAGACGCATGGGTTATCATAAGAGATACAGAGGATGATCGAGCATATTATGGGTGGATATATGCTTATTCCATTGGGGCTGATCAAAATGAGTTGTTTTTGCGTGACGTCAAAGTTTATGAAAATTCTACTGGAAACATTCTTATGACTTCGCCGGGGATATATTTAGCCAAGTCAAAAGAAAAATACGTAATTGAATTCCCTCAATTGGCTTATGATGCTACAATAGAAGAAACAAATATTGAAAAGGCTACAAAATAATGGATGACAAAAAACAAGGTAAAATCTTGGTAATTCAAGAAGGCAATGTCAGAAAAGGTGGAATAAATTCAAAACCTTCTTCACCACGGCCAACCTCATCGATTCAAGGCTTTGGTCCACTTCCCCACAGTAGTTCGTCCGGTTCAACAATGCCTTTTACTGGTTCGCCACAAGACTCACAAAATAACCAGAACGGTTCTAAAAATTAATCATCATATGTACTTCTAGAGCAAATTATTGGCTTTCAGGATACGTTCCATGCCAGGAAACCTCTTTAAGAGATAACGTGGCTTATCAATGCATGAGCCAATTCTTCACGCTGACTGTACCATATGGCAGCCATGTTGAGCCATCCCATTCCCACAAATCATCGAGATAGATTGTCTCGTGGGTATCGGGATTGATAACCGCTTCCCCTCCAAATAGAACCACAACATTACGGCTTGCTTCATATCCCATTGCAAAAAAGGCCCTTTCCGGTGTGCCGGGTGAGTTGGGCGGAGAGAGTTGTGTCCAATTTGTGCCGTCCCAAGTCCAGGTTTGTTGTCCTTTGGCATATAGAAGGCACACTTCCCGGGCGGAATCGTAAACCATATTAAAATCCCCGGGGCCAAGATCAGGACTGTCAGCCGGTTCTCTCATGCTCCAAGCCTCGCTTTTCCATATCCACGTTTGTTGACCATCAAACCAGACCCCCTCCTGGCGTGCTTCATCATAGACAAATGCGGCATCCACTGTCGCGGGCGGCAATGGACTAATGGATTGCTTTACCCAGGCGTTTTCCTCGAAATAATAAAATTCACTAGGCTTTGGATTCGAACCGAACGGCATACTGGCAAAATACATCACCAGATTGTTCAATGAGGGATCGAAAAGAATTTCAGGATCGCCGCCGATAATATCCGTTTCGATGGGATCGGCGAGTTTTTGCCAGGAATTACCGTCGAATCCCCACGTGGACTGCTCGGTAAACACTCCGCCCATGACAACCAAACGTTGATTGGGGATATCATATGCG
>CAZXSQ010000283.1:0-9189 GCA_964643335.1 uncultured bacterium | reverse complement strand
GAAACCTAAGTAGAGTAAAAGAAAGGGATAAAAAAATGGTTATCTGAAACTAACCGGCCATTTTTTCCTCGTCGGTTTTCATGATGACGGGGATAAGATTACTCAAATAATCATAGGCCGAAAAGAGGGTGACAAGGCAGGCAACCCCCATAAGAAGATTGGAAATTAGATAAAGGGAGTTTTCCACATAAGGAAAATAAAGTGCTAAAATCCTCAACACAAGAATTGTAATAATCACAACTGCCTGCAGAACCGCCTTCATCTTACCGCTTTTACGCGCTGCCAGCACTATCCCCTTATAGGCACAGACCGTCCGCAATGTAGAAATAATCGAATCTCTATAGAATATCGGCAGAACCAAAAATATGGTCACTTGCCTATCAACTGCCAAACATAAAAAAATGGTATCCCGGTAGATGCTGTCTGCCATGGGATCCAACAGTTTTCCCAAATCCGTCACCTGACCATGTTTTCTCGCCATATACCCGTCAATCAGATCGGTCAACTCACAAATAATAACAATCCCAAGCACCAAATAGCGTGCTATATGCCCATCCAGCAGAAAAAAGACCGCGAAAACCGGGCTCAATCCCAGCCGCAAAGAAGACAGAATATTCGGAAGATTTATTGCTTTTTTCATCGACCAGTCGGACATCAATTTGTTTCCTTTGCGTTCTTCATGTTATCTTCAGAAGATTGCTTTAACGCAAGAAAACCATAATGCAGCAAGGCCATTATGGTTAAAACCGCCGTAACATATTCAAATATTTTCAAAGACCATTTATCCGAAAAGAGAATTATGACACAAACAGTCAGGAACTGAAATCCTGTTGCAAACTTTCCTAAAATGGATGGACTGACTTCAACTTTTCCATACAACATGGCAAAAAAACACCATCCCATACTGACCAGAACATCTTTCGTTACAACAATCATGGCCAGCCAGGCGGGAATTCTTTCATAAACCGCCAGCAAAACAAAAGAAGTTGTCACAAACAGCTTATCCGCCAAGGGGTCAAGTATACTTCCCAATGCAGTGACTTCCCCCATTCTTCTGGCCAAATACCCGTCTAAAAAATCACTCGCGATGATACAAATCAGGATGACTCGGGTCCACACCAACATGATCTCATATCCAATTAAATAGTAATACAAGATAATGAAAAAACAGGGAACCAACATCAAACGGGACATAGAAAGATAATTAGGAAGGTTCATGCGCTTTTGATTTACTCAAGCTTGATCTAAGTATTGACGATTGAATACGTCCTATTACTCTGCTATGTAACTATATATCTTCTCGTTATTCTTGGAACCCCGGCAAACACTCAATTTCTTCTTGACTAAGTTGCTTCACCAGCTGTTTCAATTATTCAAATCCGATGCCATAATTAGAATGTATTGGTAAAATAAGTTACTACCTTGCTTTGCTGTTCGTATTGAATCCAAGTACAGAAACAGGAGTAGATTATCGTGGAACATAAATCCAAAATAAATCCGGAACTGCTGTTCAATCGCCTCAAATATATCTGCAGCGGAATCGCTGGTATTCTATTAATTTGGTTGTTTTCAACATTGTTCTTTCGCAGTATTGGCGGTCCTATGCCGTATCGGGTTCGTGGTCCGCTCGCCAAACAAGAATACGAGCGGCTGGCCGAACTTCCGGATTGGGAAAATATTCTGATTCAACCGGGTCTGGAAGGAAAAACATCCGCCGAATTACTGATTCTCGGAGAAAAAATTCCTCCATTGGAATTCGGCAATCCAGAAAATTCCAATCAAACAAAAAACCAGAATCAGGCAAATAACCAGCAAGATGATAATTAAGTTATTTCTTTCCTGAAACTTACAAAAGCTCTACCACAAATTCACCCAATCCGCTAACATGATTGAGAAGCCTGAGATCAGAACCTCTTTTGATTGAATTACCCCAAACAACGAGATTTAACCAATGACCAACATCTTTGAAGCGAAACAACAAATCGTTGAAATCGGCCGCAGGATGTGGACTAAAGAATGGGTCGCCGCGAATGATGGAAATATCTCCTGCAAAGTAGCCGATGACGAATTCGTCTGCACTCCCACCGGTGTCAGTAAAGGATTTCTTGAAGTCGGTGACCTCATCGTCGTTGACAGCCAGGGACGCAAACGCTCCGGCGGCCCCTTAAATCCATCCTCTGAAATAAAAATGCACTTGTTTGTCTATAAAGAACGCCCGGACATACAAGCCGTTTGCCATGCTCATCCACCCACCGCCACTGGTTTTGCTGTTGCAGGGCTTTCGTTGGATCAATGTGTGCTTCCCGAAGTCGTCGCGCTCATGGGGCAAATCCCCACAGCTCCCTATGGCCTGCCCTCCACCGGCGAGGTTCCGCAGTCCATTGCCCCCTTTGTCAAAAACAACAACGCCGTTCTTCTCGCCAACCATGGTGCATTGACCTGGGGAGATAATTTGATGCAGGCCTATTATCGCATGGAAACCATGGAGCACTTCGCACGCATTCTAATGGTCTCAATCCAACTCGGCAATGTGAACCTTTTTTCTGGTCAGCAAGTGGCTGCGCTGGAGTCTCTACGATCCAGATTTGGCCTGGAAGGCGCATTTACAGGCTGCAATGTAAACAATCCGAATCTTCCTTGCCCATCAAATAGAGTTCCCGAAGTAAAAAAATAAAATGTAAAATTAATAATTTCGTCCCATCACAATCTGCATGAACTTTAACATCCAGTTTGTGTGAATCAATAAACAAAATAAAAGCAAAACCAAATAAATAAATCCTGCCACAATGGATAACAACCACCCACTCCAAGAAGGTTGATAAACCATTTGAGTAGTGGATTTTCCTTCCGGCAAAGCCAGGACTCTGAATCCCTGTTTGGAAGGCATAACTTCCAGTGCTTTCATACGATTTCCATTTTCATATAAACTCGCAGTCCATCCCGGATAAGCCCACTCGGATAAACGGAGCCAAACCGGTTGCCCGTCATTTTGATAGGTAAAAATGATCCGATGTGGTTCATATGTTTGGACTTTGATATTTTTATCCGCGGCCTTCCATTCCACGTTGTCAGGCAGTCTGTCATCCTCCCGCTGAATAAAAGACGCCCAGGTATACTCTGATTGCGTTCTTTGATAGACCTGAACGGATTTATTCGTCGTGTAAAGTAAATCCAAACTTGGATCATCGATAGTTGTTCTAGTCAAAACATACCGCACATTAAGCAGATCGAGCACAGGTGAATCGTATTGCGTTAGTTGAATATTGTCGTGGAATACTCCTTCATCCCAGCCCTCCATTCGCCCGATAAGCCGATTGTACGACTGCAAACTCATTGGATCGTATCCTGCAATATTATGCATTTTCCACAACATATATTTATTGGGATAATAAATATCCGCCATGGTCATAATTCGATACGGAATTTTCTTGTCATGGTATGAATTCAAAAATCCTACCTCCTGCGGTGGGGCGTTCGAATGGCGGATTTGCGCTGGACTCCAAAGACAAATATCCAAATAACCCATTCCATAGACATTCAAATCCAACGCCAATAGCAGCGCAAACGAAAGAGAAATTGCCATCCGGGGATGCCGTGGAATTCTTTTTGCCCACAAATACAAAGCGAATGCCGCCAGCCCCAATAATACCCCGTGAAATACCGACAACAATTGAATCATCTCCCGATTGTCCGCACTCAGACTGCGAATAGTTTCCATCAAATTAAGAAACCTAGGCCCACCAAACGGGATGATGGCGATTAATAAAATCGTCACCGCCCATGCATACCAAATTGAATCCGGCTTCTCTACATTTTTCTTCTGCTTGAGATAGGCCTCCCCGCATAATCTCTCCAAACTCAACGATGCCAGCACAGAAACGGCAGCCAGGTAATAAGGCAAATACTTGGCGGGTGCTCTAAAATGCCCGAATCCCGGCAGATGCAGGAGTGAAGTATAAACAGGATTCCCCCGCCCCCACGCTAAAAACAATCCCAGAAATGCAACAATCGCTAACGGCCAAACAGTAACCGGCTTGTCTTTTTTGAATAAAAGAATGATGGCAAGCAGCGGTACAATCACTCCTGCATAGGCATTGGACCAATAATAAAAGTAATCGTAGTGATTGCCGCCGATTTGGGTTCCATAAAATTCAGGGAAAAGTAATGTTATCAGCCGGTGAGGTGCAAATGAAAATTCCGTGGCCATTTCTACATCGAGCACCGCAGCCCGGTTTGCCTGGCCGAGGTATTCCAACGTCGGGATCAATTGAAAACCGGCTAACAGAATCCCCAATACCAGGAAAATTCCCCATGCCCCCGTCCGAAGCAATGGGTAAACAATTGCTCTCTCTTCTTCTTTACAATAAATCCAAACTCCCAAAACAAAACATAACACCACGCTGAAAAACAATGAGTAAAAGGTCATCTGTGGATGGCCGCACAAAAAATGAAGAAACGCGATGAAACATCCCCCCAGCGCCCATGAAAGTTTACTTTTGTTGGTTCGAATAAAGCCAACAGTAGCAAATAAAATCCACGGCACCCAAGCCGCTCCGGCATAGGTCAAGTGATTCCCCGCCGGGATGTGAATCATAGTAAAACCGCTCAATCCATAGGCAATTCCAGCCACCATGGACGGCAACGGCGTCGCTCCGCAAACCCGGGCAAATAAATACGCGCCGGTTCCGGCTAAAAGTAAATGCAGCAGCAGGGAAAAACCATAAAACCATTCCATCGGCAAAACAAAAAGCATCAAATCAAGCGGGTAAAACACCGCCGACTGCATATTGGCGAGAAAAGGCGTCCCTCCATATGTATAAGGATTCCAATAAGGAATCTCCCCTGATGCCAGCATGGATCGGGCATAGTCTTTCCACGGATAAAACTGCAGTGGAATATCTCCCCAAAAAGGGGACATCTGATTCAATAAAATTTCGCGGCAAAAAAAACAAATAACGAGCCAAATAAAAGCCAAAGCGAATAGTTCTTTTTTCATTTAACCTTTTTTAATTGGAGCTATAGTCTGGATTCAATGGAACATTCTAAGTTTCATAAGGTCTTATAACCTCAGCCCCACCTTAATATCAATGACTGAACATCCTCAGTAATTCTAATTTAAAAAACGTCTATACTATTACCCGTATTTTTTATATAATCAATTGTTTTCCGGCTCAAAAGGAGGAAGGCAACATGCACAAAGGATTTACATTAATAGAGCTTCTCATCGTGGTAGCGATAATCGGCATATTGGCGGCGATCGCCGTTCCCAATTTTATGAATGCACAAATAAGAGCCAAAATCGCCAAGGTCGAAGCCGATTTTCGCAATCTGGCTACGGCCATCGAACAGTACAAGTTGGATAACAATGAATATATGCCTTATCCGGAATGGGGAGGCCATACGAATCCCTCATACCTAGACTCCCTCTCAACACCTGTTTCTTACATCTCATCCGCGGACAGCATTTGGGATCCATTCCGAAAACAGGGTGAAGCAGACGCCGATGGCATTTTAAAAAGGCGTTACGGCTATTTCGATCCTCATGCGAGTGGAGTAGCCTGGTTCATTGTCGGCTCTCATTATCGAGGAGTCGAATTACCCGGCCAATTTAAATATTGTTTGGATTCACTCGGCCCGGACAACCTTCAAGGCGTAGAAGGAGCCTACGTACGCTCAATCGGCCACCCCGGTGCAGCGGGCTTCATTGTCTATCACGCAAGCAACGGCCTGATAAGCTACGGAGACATCTACCGCTTCGGCCCGTAACCCCCCGGTAACACAGGCCTACCGCCTGTAACATAGGCCTACTGCCTAAACTCATGGGTACCCCCAGGCATCTCGCCTGAAAGAACAACACAGGCGGGACACTTATTCTACCCCAAAGATAACAGGCAGGGACGCCAATTTCTATCCTCTATCAAATCCCGTCGGGATGACAGCGTGTAGCCGTGGGTGTGAACCCACGGAACTCCCACCTTTATTCCTCAATAATCGTAACCGGCTCTTGGTTAGAAAAATAAACAAACCCCTCCGATTGAACCGCATACACACGGAATTCATAAGAACTCCCGATCTGCGGCATGATCGGTGGGTTCGGGAAGAAAAACTGCGATGCGTTTATGTCTGCCGCGTTGGCATTCCAGATGAAATGATCGGCGGTTGGATCGTTGGTTCGCGCTGCGAATCGCCATACCGGGACTCCACTTGCATTGACTTCTTCATCGATGCGGGTGTAGATGTGGTATTGCACGATAGTCGTCGGATCAACCAATTCCGGATCGATGTTCCACCGAACCACCAGCTCGGGATTCGTTGCGGGATCAGGATCAGTACCTCCACTTAAATCATCCAAACTCAACACATCATCGGTCACGGTTACAGCACATTCAAAATGAACCGGTTCCGTACCAGTACTGGGGTAGGGACCAAGGTGCAAAGGAACCCCGTTTGGCCCAATCTCTTCCAATATCGAATAAATTTTAAAGCTGTACGTTTTTCCAAACTCCGGCCCAGCCAGGAAGAACTTACCAACGCCATGTCCACGTTGTTCCCACTTGAATGAAGTGGCCAGCGGATCGAACGTTTGCCCTAAATACTGATAGGCGGCGTCATCTTCTTTCATCCATATATGAATGTCGATGAGTTCATCCAAATCGATATCAGTCTCGCTGAAATCCCAGCGCACAACCAATTGGCGATTTTGACGCGAGTCGTAATCACGTTGATTACTCAAATCTTCAAACGTATTTTCGTTATCCGTCACCATCAGCGCCGGTGTCGGGGGTTGTGGAGTTTGCGTTGGTGTCGCTGTCGGTGTGTTTTCTGGCTCCGGCGTTGGTGTTTCCGTTGGGCTGGGAGTCGGAGTGAAGGTTGCAGTTGGCTCCGGCGTGTTTGTCGAAGTAGGCGTATTGGTCGCGGTGTTCGTTGGCGTGGGCAGAGGTGTATCCGTCGGCAACGGGATCTGTGTTGGCGTGTATGTTGCAGTATTCGTCGGAATGGGAGTGTTCGTCGGTGGTACAGTCGGGGGTGGAATTTCTTCGACGACGGAGACAGTCACCTCCTGCCTGGCTGTGTCACTGCCGTCATAGGCTATGATCTCGAATGTATACTCGCCCAGCTGAGATGTATCCAGCACATAATTCTGATAAACCATACCAGATAATTTGGCGGTCGATATAATTCTTGTTTCCGTATCGGTAGACAAGTTTACTTCTATAGTATCGTTGTCTTCATCGGTAATTAAACTTGAAATCTCAGCCCATGACGACACGATGGCAAACATCGCCACATCCGGATAGACCGTGATTGCCGGTGGATGATTGCCGGGCAGCGGGGTATCAGTTGGCAGCGGGGTGTTGGTCGCTGTCGGTGTATCGGTGGGTATTGGTGTGTCGGTTGGTAGTGGCGTGTCAGTCGGTGTGTTGGTGGGCGTATTGGACGGAGTGGGGGATGGTCCGTCGGTGGGCGTATTTGTTGGCGTTGGTGTATCCGTCGGGGTATTCGTTGGTGTATTGGTTGGACTTGGTGTAAACGTATCGGTCGGTGTTGGGGTATCGGTAGCTGTAGGCGTATCAGTTGGTGTCGGCGTATTGGTTGGGGTCGGTGTTGAGATACGGTTGATTGTGATAGAAACCGTTGCCACATTCGAAATGCGTGCGCCGTCACTCGAGACAAAAGTAAATGAATCCGAACCCGCATAATATGGATCCGGCGTATACGTTAACGTTCCTGAGTTCGAATTGAAATTCGAAATCGTTCCATGAGCAGGATTCGAAATAAGGTTAAACGATATAGAACTTTCCAGATCACTTCCAGTCAACGTTATATTTATGGATTGATTTTCATCAATGGTAACCGATTGCGAATTTGCTCTCGGTGGATCGTTTACGGGTGTAACAGTAATTCGTACAGTTGCAGCGTCTGATGAATTCTTGTCTCCGTCACTTGCCGTAAATGTGAACGAATCCGAACCGTTGTAATTACTGTCGGGATCATAAGTCAGAGTACCGCTGCTCTGATTGAAATCGGAAATTGTCCCATGTGACGGCCCCGAAGCGATAGCAAATGAATCAATCGGATCCCCATCCGGATCATCACCACTCAGCTGAATCGAAACCGAATAGTCCTCCGAGGTCGAAACCGATTGCTCATTGGGCACAGGCGCGCGATTGCCCAGAATGGTCAGCGTTGCCGTGGACTGCGTGCCCAGTTCCGTTTCACCAGTTGGATTGCTGAGACTCAGATTGATTGTTTCATCGGACTCGAATTGGTTGTCCTTGATGATAGTCACCTGGAAAGTTTGGCTGGTGACATAAGCGGGAAAGTTCAGTGTACTATTATTGGCGTTATAATCACTTCCAGCTAAGGCCGTTCCATTGGTTACGGTGTAATCGACAGTGCTTTCCGTGGGTGAAGGATTATCCAGTTCCACCGTAACGATAAATGTCTCCTGGTTTTCACTGGTCTGATAAGCCGCGGCGCTGAAGTTGAATTTGGGGCGTGCAACAACAATGGTTTTCTCAGCGCTCTCACTGGTACCGCTGTCTCCGTCGGTGAGTACAAAACGAACAATCCGGTCGGTCAATGAAGGTGTATTGGACACGTTTTCGAACGTGATGCGGCGAATCAGCGCCTGGGCCGCCTGCGGGGTTGCATGTTCGCCGGAAAAAGTAATGACCAACGGTGTACTGCCATCATTGCCCCCGGCCACCGTCCCGATCTCATTGCCGCCATATTCCACCTTGTTGGTGGATGCATCCACATCGATCTGTCCGGATGCGTCTCCTTCCGGGCTGATGCCGAGCCGATCATTGGCTGTGCTGCCCGAGGTGAAATCCACTGTCAGTGTTCCTTCGTCAAAATCATCGCTATCTGCGTCCGATGCCGTCGCCCCGCTGTCAATAATTACCTTACCGCCTATCGGACATAGAGTTGACTCATCTGACAGGGTAATGACCGGTGCATCGGTGATGGTCAACGTCACGGTATCGTTTTTGGCAGGCTGGATACCGTCATCCACCGTGAATTGCAGTTCATAGGTTCCACTCGTGGATGGTGTGAACGTAGGATCTTCCGCCGAGGTGGACGAAAACTGGTCTGTATTCGTGTCCGGACCGGAATTGATGGCCCAGGTAAAGGTATAGGTTCCATCGCCACCACCCGCGGTTCCGTTCAGATTGATAGATCGGA